>JAUXLO010000124.1 GCA_030623665.1 Planctomycetota bacterium | reverse complement strand
GGTTTTATGGGGTCTTTCGGCTGATTGTGGTGGCAATACGGTGGCAGGATCTCAAAAGGACATTTGTCGTAAGTATGTCTAAAAAAATTCCTGCTTATAAACAGGTTAATCGTTGTCTATGTCTATTAGGCTTGACAATCCTTCATGCGAGTAGTAGTTTTTGCACTAAAGGAGTCTACCTGAACTGCTAGATATCAGCAAAGGAGGAAAAAGATGCCGGGAAACACCTATAAAATCATCGAACTGGTAGGGACAAGTGACAAATCCTGGGAGGATGCCGCCGGCAATGCAGTGGAGCAGGCGTCAAAGAGTCTCAGGGACCTGAGGATTGCTGAGATTACGAAGTTGGATATGAAGATTGAGGACGGAAAGGTGGTAGCTTATCGGGCAAGGCTAAATCTCTCCTTTAAGTACCGTAAAGAATAATATGTGCTTGAGCTTTGCCCTTTGCAGGGATGAAAAAAGCTGGGGCGTTTGAAACCAAGCCCGCCTGGTTTCCCAAATTGAATACCATAATCAACGCCGGGAAGAAGCCCGCTTCATGTTATTGCGACATCAAGAGCGCTTTAAGGAGTATCATGTCCACAATCATCGTGGGTAAGTTAAATTCTTCAGCGAGAATTCTTGTAATGGTGTCATTAGGCATATCCGGGTCTTTGTCTGACAGAACAACAGTTTCAGCTACGACCTCTTCTTCAAATGGCGTCATGGAATCTGATTTAATGGTTACGTCATAGCGCTCAGTCTTGAACCTTATTAACTTCTCCCTCTCATCTGCCGTTGGCTCCCTATCCTCGATAGTAACCACAGCTTCATCCGGCATGCCAACAGACCCCTCAGGTATTCTAAACATCACCCAGTCTTTTTCTGTTTTAACCAGTTTTCCTTCAAAGACAGACCCATCCCACAGCGTAATTACATCCGCAAGGCCCGTCCCGCAGGACAAGAATATCATAATAAATGGCAGGAAAATGGTCTTCTTCACGTTTCCCCCCTGAATATTGAGCCTAATCGAATTTTATACCGCCGCCCCGTAGACGTGTGCAGGCATATTACCTCTCTGAGCGGGAGCAAGTCAATATAAAAGGGCCAGGACATTTGATAGGAAGCTCGAGAGGAGCGGAGATTTAAGAGACACCTACCTCTAAAATCTATTCTACGTCACGAGGCTTTTTCAGAGGCTTCTAATTATATTTTACTAAGCAGGTGGAAGGATGCATAAGTACCCCCACGGGGATTTGAACCCCGGTCTCCAGGCTGAGAACCTGGCATCCTGGGCCTCTAGACGATGGGGGCTTGTCTGTGCGGGGGTATTTTTATCTGGAGGCTAACTGCTGCTGGAGTTCTGATAGGGCCCTCTCTGCGGAGTTCTTCGCCTTGGTGAGGGCGACTAATTCGCTGGTAAGGTCTATTACCTTGGTCTTAAGGGACTGCATCTCACCGCAAGACCCTGCGGCTAGCTCATGTCCGGTGACTGCCAGCCCGAAGCCCACATGAATAACTTTGTTCTTTCCATGTCCAGATGCCAGGGCGACTTCGGTAGATTCACTCTCGCTTTTATGAAGAGAGGCCGATTCGCCTCCAAGCTCTCTGGTAAGGTTTCGTATCTTGGTCTCCGCGGCACGCACGTCCAGGTCGAGCTCGGCAACCTTCTTCTCCAGCCTGGTGTTTTCTTCCTCGAGTGTGGCGGCCCTTTCTTCTGCCGCGGCCTGGTCGGTCTTTGCTATCTTGAGGGCCTCGTTGGCCTGTTGCAGTAATCTCTCTCCTGCAGCCTTGCCTACTGCAACTAACTCAGCTTCGTGCCTGAATTCTCCGAATTCCTCGTTAAGGGACTCCAGCTCTTCCTGTGCCTCAGTCAGTTGATTCTCAACATCCTGTCTTGCGGCCGCCTCCTCCTGGGCCTTTAGCTGTGCCTCGGGCACCTTTAGCATGGCTTCTTTACCAAGGAGTATCCTTTCCTCTAGTTCTGTGACCCTGTGCCTCTGAGTGCGATATTTGGAGATGGCAGTAACTGCAAGGCCCAGGCAAAATATGGCCACTAGCCCCATGAATATGGAAATGATGGTAAGTCCCTTAGAGCCTACAAGCATGGTCTTCTCCTTTCAGAATATCGCACCTTGCACAACTCTCTTCTAACACGTAATTTAAGACAAAGGACCTTTTACGAGAAGGTTAATTACCTGTGCAGAAGCGCCCAACGAACGTGCAATATTATCAACTCTAGCTACGGATTTCAAGTATAAAACTGCCCCAGAAATATCTTCGATTGCTCTGGCAATTATACTGGTCGGGGCGGGCAGATTTGAACTGCCGACCTCCTGCTCCCAAGGCAGGCGCGCTAACCAGGCTGCGCTACGCCCCGAAAAAACCCGCGACTCTGTGATTATAGGCCAGGGTATATGGTTTTCAAGGACAAAGATTATCCGTATAAGGATGAAAACAAAGGCGTGGCAACGTCTTAGGCTGCCACGCCTTTATTGCAAAAATTGCACCGGGGATTATGGAGCCGGATGTTCTATCCACTTGAGCTGCTGGCGCACCTATATATTGAGGCCCTCAAGAAGGTAAACCGCTCAAGCTGTGGCTGGACCCTCCTCTGTGATGAACTCCTCGGAATCCTCGTATGGTTTGATTCTCCTGCCAAAGGCCGCCAGTATCTTTCCCGTTACGTAACCCGTAATGAGTGCCAGTACGATTGCTATGCCAATGCCCATGAGTTGAGGGCCCTTGTCGAGGCCTTCGACGACAAATATCGCTGCAACGCCGCCAAAGATGCCAGGCCACCCGTGCAGGTTGGTAACGCCGCAGGTGTCTATCCCCTTGACCATTCCCTGGACCTTTTCTTGTATAACGGCAAAGCCGTAGGTGGACAGGGTACCGCCCAGGAGGCCGATTATGAAGGCCATTGTGTGGGTAGCATGGTCGCAGGTAGACCCAATCGCCACGCCGCCTGCCAGTGCTGCATTAGCAATGTCAGCGATGCATATCTTGCCCCTCAAGGCGACCGAGGCAAAGTAGGTGGCTATTGTGGCGCCGCAAAGGGATATTATGACGTTTACGGCCGTGTATGGTACCATATCAGGCGCGACGAGCCCTGCGCAGAAGCTGGGCCAGAACAACCACAGGACCATACTGCCCAGCATGGAATACCGGTCGCTGGTAGAATCAGATTCTATAGGGGTCTTAAACTCCTGCTCGGTGGTCATGGTCATCACCACGCCCAGTCCGAATAGGGCCCCGAAGGCGTGAATCAGTATAGAACCACCTGTGTCCACAAAGCCGCCCTGGGGTATCAGACCGAGACCGCCCTCCAGGAGTATCCATTCGTTGGCCATATAGCAGGGTATAAAGAATACCCCCAGCAGCAGGTACTGAGACATCTTCAGCCTGCCCAGGGGTGCGCCGGCACATATCAACAGGCTTGCCGCGGCGAACTCCGCCAGAAGGAGTCTGTCCACCTCTATTTTGGGTTCACCCAGGACCCCCAGACTGTTTATCACTATATAAAGGGGTATTGCTATACTTACCAGCAGGTATGTGGCCGTTACTGTGGAAAGTCCGTACCTCCTTACAAAGACCATCAAAAATCCGAAACCTACCAGTAGCATAGCCATTACATGGATACCGCGGTTATACTTCTGTACGGCTACTACTGATTCCAGGGAGGCCCCGGACTCTCCCTCAGCACCCCAACTGGTACCGGAAGAGGCTGCCAGCACAGCCAACACAATAGGTAAAACCAGCACCCATCGGAACTTGTTCATGTTTCATCCCCCCTCCTATAACTGGTACACGTTTTGACGATAGAAAAGAACAATAGGGTGTAACTTAGACGAGCAAAACAGGCAGTTACTGCGCAGAATCTTATCCCATATCAGGGGAAAATATCAAGTAAAATCTTGCTATTAGGGGGAAAGACCCCTGAGGACCCAGACATTACGTACTGTGTCTCAGGGGTTTTATGGCTTAACAAACCGTTTGCCGGAGAGTTGTTTGGCCAGCTTTCGTATCTCCAGAATCATGAGTGTGCTGGCGACGTTGGAGGCGGGCAGCTGGGACTCCTCAGTTATTTCGTCGATAGTCTTGGGCTGGCTGCTTAGCAGCGAAAAGATCTTCTTTTCCTGTGAGTTCAGTGCCAGGCTTCTGGGGTCCCGAATCTCCTCTTTCCCATCTACGCTCAGGGTCTCTGCTAACGGGCCTAGCTCCTCGATTATGTCGCCTGCGTCTTCAACGAGTTTTGCCCCCTCTTTCAAGAGCTTATGGGTGCCGCGGCTGTAGGGGCTGTCCACCTGGCCCGGTACGGCGAATACCTCCTTGCCTTGTTCAAGTGCCCAGTGGGCGGTGATGAGTGCGCCGCTCCTCTGGCTCGCCTCCACCACTACTACACCCAGTGAGAGTCCGCTTATCAGGCGGTTTCGCGGCGGAAAGTTTTTATCGGTGGGGGGTGTGAGCATGGGCAACTCTGATATCACCGCTCCCTGGCAGCTTATACGCTCTGCCAGCTCTCTGTTCTCCCTGGGGTATACCCTTCCCAGTCCGCAGCCCATTACAGCGATAGTCCTGGCGCCTACTTCCAATGCCCCCTGGTGCGCGGCCGTATCTATCCCCCTGGCCAGGCCGCTTATGATAGTAAAACCCGACTGGCCAAGCAATCTCGCCAGCCTCTTGGACTGAGACTGCCCGTAGTAGGTGCACCTCCTTGCGCCCACGATGGCCATAGACAGCACGTCGCTGGGATTTATGTCGCCCTTTGTGTATAAGACAAGAGGGGGGTCATAGATGGCCCTTAGATTGTGTGGGTAGTGCTCGTGGGTGTATGGGACAATGTTGATACCGTGTTCCTGGGCAACGGCGAGCTCCTTATCTAT
Source organism: Planctomycetota bacterium (assembly GCA_030623665.1). Lineage (GTDB taxonomy): Bacteria > Planctomycetota > Brocadiia > Brocadiales > Bathyanammoxibiaceae > Bathyanammoxibius. The sequence continues at coordinate 942 of JAUXLO010000124.1, read as the reverse complement.
GTTCACGCTATCCTTGGAGCGTGAGAGCTCACCCGCCAACTTAGTGCCTATACCGGGTATATCTGCCAGGTCTGTTTTTCGCGCATTGAGTACGGCCGAGGCAGAGCCGAATCGCTCAAGCAGCGTGCGGTAAGTCGAGGTACCTATCCCCTTTGTGAGGCTTAGGTGCAGGAGCGCCTTTGATTCCTCATCCACCGCCTGCCAAAACCTCCTTTACTACAGCCACGTCAACCTCTTTTAGGGTTACCTTGCCTATTTTTACGGGTAGCACGAATTTGAGCCTTCCTGCCACTGCCTTCTTGTCGCGGTAAAGGAAATCGAACAGCGCCTCTGTATCCTGTCTATAATAAGTAGGTGCGCCGGCTCTCTGCAGGAGTTGTCTCTGTTGCTCTAAGACCTTTTCATCCGTCATGCCCAGACGCACAGCTATGCTGGTGGCCAGTATCATCCCTATCGCCACTCCCTCACCGTGGCGGTGGCCCCTGTATTCGCCCACGGCCTCTATTGCATGGCCCAGGGTATGACCGTAGTTGAGGATGGACCTAAGCCCCGTTTCTTCTCTCTCGTCTCTTTCCACTACCCACGCCTTAATGCGGCAGCAGTTCTCGATAACCCTCTCCAGGACATCAGGCTCGAGCTGGAGTATCTTGGGGAGGTGCTTGTCCAGGTAGTTGAAGAAGGATGCGTCCCGGATCATGCCATATTTAATGACCTCTACCAGGCCCTGGGTTGTCTCTTCTCTGGGAAGGGTCTTTAGGGCGAGGGGGTCTATGTAAACGGCCTTTGGTTGATAGAAGCATCCAATCAGGTTCTTCCCCCTGGGGTGGTTTACCGCCACCTTGCCGCCTATGCTGCTGTCTATTTGAGCTACAAGTGTGGTCGGCACCTGGACATATGCGATTCCCCTCATATATGTGGCTGCGACATAACCCGCCAGGTCTC
>JAUXLO010000052.1 GCA_030623665.1 Planctomycetota bacterium | reverse complement strand
TAACCTCAGTTCCTTTAGCTGGGTAGCGTGTGGTTTGTGGTGGGCCTTCTTTTGCTTGTACTTGAACTTGCCGTAATTCATTAATCGGCAGACAGGCGGCGTTGCCTCTGCGGCCACCTCCACCAGGTCCAATTCCAGCGCCCTTGCCTTCTCCAGCGCATCCTCACGTGCAACGATGCCTAATTGCTCACCGGACTCACTAATAAGTCTTACCTCTCTTGCACTAATCCTTTCGTTTATCCTAGACCTCTGATAAATAGATAATCACCTCGCTTTCTTTTAAGAGTGTTTTTAAGTGTCTACTGAGACCTCTGCAGAAGTTGCCTCATGTCCTGTGTCATTCTGAGGTCTCTTACTATGTCCTCTGCTTAACCTCCCTCTCCAGGCGTTCCAAAAGTTCCTCTGTGGTGCACTGCCCCTCGTCGCCGTTTTTTCGACTTCTGACAGATACCAATCCCTTATCCATTTCCTTGTTGCCGACTATCAAGAGGTAGGGAACCTTTTCCAGGGTCCCCCGCCTTATCTTATAGCCTATCCTCTGGTTGCTTGTATCACACTCTGCCCGCAGACCGTTCTCATCGAGTCTTTTCTTTATGGTATAGGCATAATCGTTGGTGGCGTCCGAGACGGGCAGCACCTTTACCTGTACGGGTGCAAGCCACAATGGGAAGGCTCCCGCATAGTGCTCGATGAGGGTGCCGAGGAAGCGTTCCATAGCGCCCAGCACGGTACGGTGTACCATTACTACCCGATGCTCTTTGCCGTCGGGGCCTACGTAGTGGACGTCGAAGCGTTCCGGAAGGTTGAAATCAACCTGGATGGTCGGCCCCTGCCAGCCCCTGCCAAGGGCGTCTTTCATCTTAATGTCTATAGACGGGCCATAAAACTTTGCCTCTCCCTCACCCAGGTAGTAAGGCAGGTCTTTTGTCTCAAGGGCCTTTTTCAGGGCCTGCTCCGCCATGTCCCATGTCTCGTCCGTGCCTATATATTTGTCCTTTTCGCCCCTGCCCCTGACGGCGAGCTCTAACTCGTATTCCTTAAAACCGAAGGAGGTAAGCATGTAGTCGGCCAGGTCTATCACCCCGACTATTTCTCCCTCCAACTGCTCAGGGGTGCAGAAGATGTGGGCGTCGTCCTGGGTAAACCCCCTGACCCTGAGAAGCCCGTGCAGTACCCCGGAGCGCTCGTATCTATAAACTGTGCCCAACTCTGCAAATCTCAGAGGAAGGTCGCGGTAGCTCCTCATTTCGGACTTAAAGATGAGGATGTGGAAGGGGCAGTTCATGGGTTTTACCAGATACTCGGCGCCCTCCATCTCGAAGGGACTGAACATGCTCTCCCGGTAAAAGTCCCAGTGGCCGCTGGTATGCCAGAGTCCGGACTTGGCTATGTGTGGGCTGTAGACCACCTGGTAGCCCCTCTTATAATGTTCATCATACCAGAAGCTTTCTATTATATTGCGTATGCGTGCTCCCTTCGGGTGCCAGAGCACCAGTCCGGAGCCCACGTCCTCCTTGACACTGTATAAATCCAGTTCCTTTCCCAGGCGCCTGTGGTCGCGTTTTTTTGTCTCCTCGAGTAACTTCAGGTATTTATCAAGCTCTCCCTGTCGAAAGAATGCCGTGCCGTAGATCCGCTGCAGCATCGGGTTTGTCTCTTTACCCCTCCAGTATGCGCCCGCCACGCTGAGGAGCTTAAATGCAGGCACGCGGCCGGAAGTGGGTATGTGGGGACCGCGACAGAGGTCCAGAAACTCCCCTTGTGTGTAGAAGCTGACCTCCTCTCCGCTCTCAATGTCGTTAATCAGCTCTACCTTGTAGGGCTGACGTTCTTGCTCCATCTTTTTTATGGCCTCGTCCCTCTCCAGCACCTTTCTGTTAAAGGGGATATTCTCCTTTATGATACTTTTCATCTCCGCCTCTACATCTTCCAGGTCTTTCTCGGTTAGCGGCCGCTCGAGATGAAAGTCGTAGTAGAAGCCGTTCTCTATGGTGGGTCCGACGCCGAGCTTTGCCCCGGGGAAGAGTCTGCACACGGCCTGTGCCATGATGTGGGCCGTGCTGTGGCGAAGTATCTCCAGGGCCTCTGGCGAGTCCTCTGTGATTAAGGTGAGGGATGTGTCACTAGTGAGGGGAGAGCCTAGGTCAACCAGTGTGCCGTTGGTCTTGCCTGCTATGGCCTTCTTCTTGAGGGGGCCGCCAAGGTCTTCGGCGACCTCGCCAACAGTGGTTCTCTCGCTATAGGTCTTTTCTACGCCGTCCGGTAAAACTACCTTTATCATATATTACCACAAAAATTTTCCGTATGGTGGGCGATAGTGGACTCGAACCACTGACCTCTTGTCCGCCAGAGGCGGACGCTCTAGCCGCACCTTGTTTACCGCGTGGTGGGCGATACTGGACTCGAACCAGTGACCTCTTGCTTGTCGAGCAAGCGCTCTAGCCAGCTGAGCTAATCGCCCGTAAGGACACACTTAAGGATGCTATCACAAAGAATTTTGGGTGTCAAGGAGGAAAAGCCTGCCAAAGAGATGTTGCCCTAAGGCAATAACACTTTACGCCGCTTGGACTTAGCTATCTCAAGGCCGGTCTCCCAAACGCCCTTCTCAGGGACATGAGCAGCTCTCTAAGGACCAGGCGTTTGTCCTCTAAGCACTTGAGGTGGAATGGCAATACACAGCCGCAGCGGGTGCAGTCGGCCATGGGGCCCATCATGCAGGGCCTTTTCACACGGCCCTGTGCGTCGAAGCAGAAAGACATTTGACGGAATAGGCAGTCACGGGTTATGGCCTGACACCTGTCAGACCTCATCATTTCAAATACCTCATTGGGGAGGAATATAAAGTCGCCGTGCACATCCTTCAACCTTATGAGGTCATCTATGACCGTATCCCTTAGTTCCCAATGCGGCCATAGCTCATCGTTCTCAAGACCCTTTACCGGGGTGTAAAACTGGAAGAGCACCCCCCTTACACCGCCCCTGGCGCGCCATTCATCCACAAAGGCCTCCACACCCGTATAATTCTCCCTGGTAATCACCATAGACAGCAGTATCTTGAGGTCGGGCCTATTTATATTTTTAACTATTTTGTCGTACGTGTTCCTGCCCCGCATCGAATCGTGCATATCGCGGGGGCCGTCTAAAGAGATATAAAAATTCACGTCAGGCCAGTTAGGAAGCTCTATCGTGCCGTTAGTGGTGACCAGGTTTGATTTAAAGTACCTCATACCCCTTTCGAGTAAGTCTTTTCTAAGAAGGGGTTCTCCACCAATCCAGGAGCACTGATAAAAGGGGAAATTCTCTTTCTTCAGCCCCTCGAACTTTTCTATCCATTCGTCGTCTGTCAGTTCGGGTTCCGACTCGTAGTCGTGGGCGTAGAAGTAGCAGTGGCGGCAGCGCAGGTTGCAGCGGTTAGTGACGTCTATAGAGCCGATTGTCCCTTCGCGCTTACCGAAGATGTCAAAGCGGGCAAGGTCATAGACCTTAAAGATGAATTTGGCGCCCTCCCTGCCCATTACCCTGCTTGAGATGTCAAAGAGACCGTCCCGCAGGCTCCTCTGCTCCTTTATCTCCAGTTCCCGTATTCCTTTTTCCTTTATGCTTACCATGGTTAATATACACCCTCTCGTATTTCATAAATGAAACAGATTTATGATTAAAAAGCAATAGAATTTCCACAGGGCACCGGCAGCTCGATACCGACCATTAGCCTTTATCGATCAACATTGTTCCCTTGACAATGGACGCCGATTCGGTTTAATTAATGTTTGATAAATCTTTGGGAGAAGCGAGAATAGGGGAAACTGAAGACCATGGCATACATGGCGAAGGTACGTTACGGTCTTATGAGGTTTGTAAGGGATTTCTACTCGGATTTCCCGGGTCTGAAGATAGGTGACAGGGTAGTTGTAAACTCCGATAGGGGCCAGGAGATTGGGGAGGTGGTGACACACCCGGAGGAGGCCCACGGGTGCGACTGCAGTTCGTGTCCTAAGCTGGTGCGGGGGGCCACAGATGAGGACGAGAAGCGGCTTGAAGAGATAGAAAAGGAGCTGGCGCCCCGGGAGTACAAGTTCTGCGCAGAGAGGATACGCGAGCGCAAGATGCCCATGAAGCTCACCACCGTGGAGCACCTCCCTGACGCAAAGAAGATTATTTTTTACTTTGTGTCTAAGGGAAGGGTCGATTTCAGAGAACTGGTAAAGGACCTGGCGAGGGAGTATAAGACCCGTATCGAGATGAGACAGATAGGGGTGAGAGATGAGGCAAGGTTGCTTGCCTCCTATCAGCGCTGTGGCCAGGAGCTCTGTTGTAAGACCTGGATGAAGGAGCTGGAACCCGTTACGATGAGGATGGCAAAGAGCCAGAAGGCCACCTTGGACCCTTCAAAGATTTCTGGCAGGTGCGGGAGGCTCATGTGCTGTCTCCGTTACGAAAACCAGGTCTATGAAGAACTGAAACCCTCTCTGCCAAGAAAGGGAAGCCGCGTAATTACGCCGTATGGTGATGGAAGGGTCATAGACTATGAAATACTAAGACAGAAGGTGACCATCCAAACGGAAGATGAGCGCGTCCTGATAGTTGACGCGAAGGACATCCTAAAGCCAAGCGAAGGAGAGAAACAGGCTGTTGGGTAAAGGAAGTTTTTACCTTACTACCCCCATCTATTACGTAAACGATGTACCTCACATAGGACACTCTTACACGACTATTGCTGCCGACGCGCTGGCGCGGTACGAGCGGCTAAAGGGGAGAGACGTGTTCTTTCTTACAGGCACGGATGAGCATGGGCAAAAGATTCACAGGGCTGCCCACGCCAGCAATGAGACGCCTGAGGCACTCGTGAACCGGGTGGTGGAGAGATACAAATTTATGTGGAAAGGCCTCTCCATCTCGAACGATGATTTCATTAGAACTACAGAGCTCAGGCACACCCGGCGGGTACAAAAAATCTTTCAAAGGCTGTTAGAGAAAGGCGACATCTATCTCGGGGAGTATGAGGGGTGGTACTGTGTCCCATGCGAGAGTTTTTGGACTGCCGGACAGCTGACTGGAGGTAATTGTCCCGAATGCGGCCGCACAGCGGAAAGACTGAAGGAAGCAAACTATTTCTTCAAACTCTCCAAGTATAGGAATAGGATTCTAGAACACATCGACTCGAACCCACAATTTATACAACCAGAATCAAGGAGAAATGAGCTCCGGAACCGTCTATTGGCCGGTGTTGATGACATTAGTGTAAGCCGCCAGGCGTTGCCCTGGGGTATCCCTGTGCCAATGGACCCCGGACATACTATATACGTATGGATCGATGCACTCCTGAATTACATAACCGCTTTAGGCTACGACGATGAAACGGAAAAATTCAACAGATACTGGCCCGCAGACGTCCACCTCATAGGAAAAGAGATACTCTGGTTCCACGGTGCCATCTGGCCTGCAGTGCTCATGGCCCTGGACGTACCGCTCCCGAAAAAGGTCTTTGCACACGGATGGTGGACTATAGAGGGACAAAAGATCTCAAAATCGCTGGGCAACGTAATTGACCCTCTGAAAATTACAGAGCAGTACGGGGTGGACGCCTACAGGTATTTTGTCCTGCGTGAGGTGCCATTCGGCATGGACGGCAATTTCTCCTATACGATGCTCATCCACCGTATAAACAGTGACCTTGGAAACGACCTGGGCAACCTCCTGATGAGGAGTCTTACCATGATAGAGAAATATTTCGACGGCAAGGTCCCGTCACCACAGGGCACCAGAGAAGAAGGCATAGACCTTGTTGAAGATGCCGCCCGTCTCGAGGCAGAGGTAGATGATGAGATGGAGGCACTCCAGCTTAGCCTGGCGTTAGAGGCAATATGGGAGTTTATAGCCAGGACCAACAAATACATAGAGGAGTCGAAACCATGGGTGCTGGCCAAGAACGACAGGTCTGCACTATCCATAACGTTGTATAATGTGGCAGAGGCCCTGAGACTCATATCCATTTATATCTCCCCTTTCATGCCTCAGACCTCTCAGGAGATGTTCTGCCAGCTGGGCATACCTGAGGAGGACCACATCCAGAGGTCTGAAAGGTGTTGGGGAAGACTCAGACCTTTGACCAAGACGAAAAAAGGTAAGGCCCTCTTCCCCAGGATAGAGGTGTCTGCGCAACCAGTATGACGAAGAGGCAACAGTAACTTGAGTAAGAAATCAACGTTTAAGACCTGGTTGGATAAGCTCCACAACCTTACACAAAAAGACCGACGCTATCCTCTCCCGGCCTACCAGTTTGTTTTTGAGGCCCTGGACTATACCGTGCACAGGCTTAAGAAAAATCTCTCCAGCTCCTTAGAGGGTGAACGGCACGTTACGGGACAGGAACTCCTGGAGGGGATAGAGGGATACGCCCTAGACCAGTTCGGCTACATGGCCAAGACGGTCTTTGAGCAATGGGGTACGGTCCGCGGTGAGGATTTCGGGGAAATCGTCTTTAACCTCGTTGAAAGTGGTTTGATGGGCAAGACGGAATCTGATACTAAGAACGATTTTGACGTGAGTTACGACTTCCAAAAGACCTTGGAAGAGCATTTTAGATTTTCGGGCAAATTTGACATAAGCCTGCGGCTGGACGACTTCCTTAAGACGAGATACAAATAGGCCCGTGGTAAGAGAACCTTTTTGGTACAATTGGCAGGAGGCTGCCCTACTATAATTTGGTCTAAGGGGCGTAGCCCTGAAGGTCCAGTCATTATCTTTAATCCCGTACAGTGGACCTCTCTGCACGGTTAAGATATAATTTTCCTAACTGCCCGCCCCCGAAACCTTTTACAAAAGCGCAGAAATTTAAGGACACTATGGTTATTTCCGGTGACGGTCATCCAAACATACTAAAAGGGAGCGGTTCCATGGGCCCTCTGGAGGACGGTCAGACCGCAATCATAATCGGAGGCGGTCCTGCCGGGACGAGTTGCGCTATTACACTCAAGAGGATGGGCAGGGAGCTGGGCAGGGATATAAACGTCATCATATATGAGGGCATGAAGTTTGACGACAACTGCATTAAGAGGGTAGGGGTCTTATCCCCGCCTCTCACACAGACACTGGAAGAAAAGATAGGCGTGCCCTTCCCGTGTCAGGGGATCGAGAGGAAGATAGCTGGGTATTATCTTCACTCAGGTGATGCTAAAATTAAGCTCTACACGGGAGGGAAACTCTCCTTTGTGGGACATAACGTGGCAATTGACCGATACCTCTTGGACAAGGCCAAGGAGCTGGGTGTAAGGGTTATCCCGGGAAGGGTGAAGGACATAAAACTCTATCCTGACTCCGTTGCAGTAGAGAGCGACCTGAAGGGAGCAAAGGGGGCGAAGGGAGATGTCCTGGTAGGTGCCTTTGGGCTGGACGCAGAAACAGCATACCTTCTGGAACAGGTCACACCCTATAAGACTCCCAAGGCGCTATTCTCCGTTGTGACCAGGATCCCTGCCAGCCCTGAATACTTGAAGGGGTGTGAGGACTATTTACATGTGTTCCTGCCCACTACGCTTGGGGACATAGAGTTTGCCGTGGTCACCCCAAAACTTAACGACTTTATCGTCAACGTGGCAGGGCCTGCCGTGACTGAAGAGTCTCTGGAACAATTCCTCGCCCTGCCGGAGATAAGGGAACTGGTCCCACCGGAGTTTACTGAGGTGGGTGGGAGGATGGTGTCGCGCCCTTTGCCCATTCCCCTGGAGCCTGCGCAAAATAGCTTTGGTGACAGGTTTGTTACAGTAGGAGACACCTCCGGACTTGTCAGGGCTTACAAAGGCAACGGCATCAACTCTGCCTGCGAAACTGGGACCAAGGCGGCGGAGGTGATGTTAAAGGTTGGAATATCCCATCAGGCCTTTAGAGACTACTATACCGCCTTCTCAGATATAGTAGAGGACCTCCCCTACGGCCGTACGGTAAGGCAGATGACCATACTTGGAGAGAGATACGGTACGATGCCAAGCGCACTCAGGGCAGCAGCTAAGGACAGGACCCTGGTAAACGTATTGGTAGACTTCCTCTCGGGCACCAAGACCTATCGTGAGATAGTAGGGGATTCCGGCGTTCTCAGGCTTTCCTTGAAATTCATAAAGGGTATACCATAATTTATTAAGGTTGTGTAAGCCCAACAAATGGGTGGGTCTGTCACGCCGCAGGCGCCACGCCCAATCCGCCTCTGGCGGACTTTCAGCCTTTGGCACGACCTGATTTAAAAACCCGTCCCGACACTACTTTTTCAAAAGTCTCATCATTTGACGTGGCAAATTCTATGTGATAGACTTCCTCCATAAGTGTGTTTATACCAAGGATAATCGGGAAACATGTTAGGTTCTATTCGAAGGAAGACAATATTACTCCTGCTTCTTTTCTCACTTATCCCCCTTGCGATCTCCAGGGTGATTTTTTACCCTAAGATCAGGAAGGCATTCCAAGAGGATAAAATACGCGACTTAGAGAACGTCGGGTATAAGCAGGCCAACATTATCACTGCGTGGATGAACGAGAGAAAATTTGACGCCAGGGCCTTCGCCAATGAATACCTGGTCAGTTCCTTCATAGAGTTCTCCCCCGGTGACAGGCAGTTTGTCAGACTGACCTCGCACCTGCACTTCCTTAAAGATACCTATGGCTATAAAGAGATATCCATCATAGATAATTCGGGAGAGATAAAGGTATCCACCATGGACGACCTTATTGGCGTCAACGTAAGCGGGTTCGATTACTTCCAGGGGGCGAAAAGGGAAAAGACCTTCATATCAAGCATCAGGCCTTCTGTCTTTCCTATACTCAATGAGTACGTAGAGATGGAGAAGGGCGTCCCAACCCTGTTTGTCTTGTCTCCAGTAAGAGACGAGGCCGGACGGGTGATTGGTCTAATACGCCTGAGAGTGGACGTAATAGCCCTTTCGAGGGAGATGCGTTTGGTGAAGATGGGCGAGTCAGGTGAGACCTATCTGGTGGACAAAAATGGATTTATGATAAGCGAGTCCCGTTTTGTGCCGACTATCAGGAAGATGGGGCTGGTAAAGAAGCGAACGGCCCTTGAACTAAAACTCATAGACCCGGAAACCGGGCAATTAACCAAGGGCGTCCAGGCCTGCCTGAAGGGCCAGTCTGGCTACGATGCTGAGGGATATCGTGATTACAGGGGCGTACTGGTCCTGGGTTTCTGGCACTGGCTGCCTGAGTACCAGTGGGCGCTGATGTCTGAAATAGACGTAGAAGAGGCGTATAGGGCCCTCCATGACCTGGACGGGATTATACTGTTTGTCACAGTCGCTATTACCTTGGCGGTGATAATAAGCGCGATCTTCCTCGGCCGGAAAATCACCGCCCCTATTCTCCACCTCACAGATGTCACTAGGAAAATGTCCAGCGGTAACCTCAGCCAGAGGGCTATTGTGTACTCTGGGGATGAAATCGGCCAGTTGGCCGATTCATTTAACACCATGACCCAGATCATAGAGATAAGGAACGAGCAGCTGGAGTCAGTAAAGCAGTATCTGGAATCCATGTTCGATGCAATCAGGGACGTTATAACCGTGGTGGATAAGGAGGGCACCATTCTGAGGGTCAACCAGGCAGCCATTGACGAATACGGTGAAGACGTTATAGGCAAGAATTGTATTGAGGT
>JAUXLO010000117.1 GCA_030623665.1 Planctomycetota bacterium | reverse complement strand
GCTATAGCACTCTTCTGCAGGCGGTCCTTCACCTCGTCCCAGAGTGCCGCCTGCCTTAGACTCCTTTCCACTAATTCATTTAACGTATTTCTGCCGTATCTCCTGTTGAGTCTTGGACCAAAAGCTACATTGTCGTAAATAGATTTGGGAAAGGGGTTGGGTTTTTGGAACACCATCCCTATACGCCGCCGCAATTCTACCACATCAACGTCTCTGTCATACACATTTTTCCCTTTAAACAGGACCTCTCCCTCAATCTTCATCCTGCTGATTATTTCGTTTACCCGATTTATGGACTTTATGAGGGTGGACTTACCGCAACCGGAAGGCCCAATTATGGCGGTTATCTGATTCCTGTAGAAGGGCAGAGTCACCTTCTTTACGGCAATTGTGTTGCCGTAATAAACACTGAGGTCTACCGTCTCTACCTCCTTGTTATTTGACTCACGTGCCATAACGACAACCCCCTTGGGCCCTGAAGAAACCTTGCCGCCGGACTTTTTATTATAATCCATCTTTTTCGTAAGTAACGTGTTTTTCTGAATAGGTTCAGCCATTTGAAAACCTCTACAAAAACCCTTCTGTTTTCATCTATTACGCCAAATCAACAATCCATACCGAAGACTCGCCACGTAACGCCAGAGCCAAACGCGGCCTTGACCTACCCTTTCGGTACCTCTAAATGACATCAATCGTGTTGAGTTTCTCAGAGTATTAGTCCCATCAGAAAAATTTCTTTTGGTATTTGTTGCGCAGCCATATGGCCCCTCCGTTCATAAGTAGCAACACTACCAGAAGGACGATGCTGCCGGCGGCGGCGTTTGTGGCAAAGCCCTGCTGGGGACGTGAGATCCAGTTGAATATTTGTATGGGAAGTGCGGAAAAGGGAGAAAGCGGCCCGTCCGGCAGGAATGCCACGTAGGTCAGGGCGCCAATGGCAATTAAAGGTGCCGCCTCTCCAATCGCCCTGGAGAGCGCGAGTATGGTACCGGTCAATATCCCCGGGAACGCTAACGGCAGGACGTGATGCTTTATGGTCTCCCAGCGGGTGGCGCCAACGGCGAACGATGCCTCACGGACGGATACGGGGACGGTACGTACGGCCTCACGGCTCGTTATGATTATCATGGGCAGCACGAGTAGCGCAAGGGTGCAGGCGCCGGCAAGGAGGCTACGGTCCATGTGCATAAAGCGGACAAAGACCTCAAGGCCGAGGAGGCCGTAAATGATGGACGGCACACCGGCCAGGTTGGCAATGTTCACCTCAATTATCCTATTGAACCAATTGTTGCCGGCATACTCCTCTAGATATATGGCCGCACCGACGCCTATCGGGAATGCGATGACACCCGTCAAGAGGATGAGGTAGGCACTCCCTACCAGGGCCGAGAGGATGCCCGCCATCTCCGGCTTACGCGATGGATAGTGCGAAAGGAAGGTCCAGTTCAGGCGCTTTACTCCATCCATAAAGACGTCCACCAACAGGAGTACCAGTACCGAGACGGTTACAACCAGCGCAGCTATGGCCACGGCCTGGAAAATGATGTTGCCCCATCGTCGTCCGGGCTTTTTTCCTCCAAGGCGTTTGCGCCGCCCAATGTGTGGCTTCTTGGTCTGTGCCACCATCATGTGTAAACCTCTCTAAACCTCTCGCGCAGCCACTGGCTTATGATGTTAAGGACAAAGGTGGTCACAAAAAGTACCATACCTACGACGAAGATGGTGCTGTATTCTATAGTCCCGTGGGGGGTGTCTCCCAGACTCACCTGGACGATGTATGCGGTCATTGTCTCGATAGGCTCGATGGGGTTGGCGGTGAGTCGCGGCTGCAGACCAGCTGCAATGGCGACTATCATGGTCTCGCCTATAGCCCTTGACACGCCCAGCATAAATGAGGCGGTGATACCGGAAAAGGCCGCCGGTACCACGGTCAGGAACGATACCTGAAGTTTGGTGGAGCCCAGCGCATAGGCCCCCTCCCGGAGGCTCTGCGGCACGGCATACATTGCGTCTTCACTGAGCGAAGAGACTATGGGGAGTATCATAACCCCCATAACTATCCCGGGGCTCAGGGCGTTAAACCCGGCCATGCCCGGGATTATCTTCTGCAGAAGAGGCGTGACAAAAAGCAGGGCAAAGTAGCCGTACACTACGGTGGGAATGCCCGCCAGGATCTCGAGCAGGGGCTTTATTACCTTCCTGACACCGGGGGGGGCATACTCACTGAGATAGACCGCACATAACAACCCTACAGGCAGGGCAAAGATCATAGCGATTACGGTCACAAGCAACGTCCCGCAGAAGAGCGGCCATATGCCGAAGTGCTTGCTCGCAAACAGGGGCGTCCACCTTGTGTCGCCAAAGAACTGGAGAAACGAAACCTCGCGGAAGAAACCGACCGTCTCGTATACCAGTATCCCCAGTATGCCAAGAGTGGTTAATATGGACAAGATGCCGCAGGCCATGAATGCCGCATGGACTGCTGCTTCTCTGATGCGAGAGCCTCCCTTGCGCTGCTTAATGCTGTACGGAACGGGACGAGATCCTTCCGGCTTTTTATGGTTAACCGCCGTCATCCGCCAAGCAACTCCTCAATGGATACACCTACCGTAGAGCCTTTGTCACCAAACATAGACCCTGTAACACCCCTCTTAAAGCGGTCATGGACCAGGAAATAGGCCCTGTCTGAAAGGGGTATATAGCCTACCTCTTCGACAAGGGGACCGCCGCTGTTCATGTAAAAACTAATAAACTCTGCCACCTCGGGGCGCCCGGACGCCTTCTTGCTGACGTATATGAAGATGGGCCGTGACAGGGGCTGATAAGTATTGTCCTTCACAGTCTCCAGAGAAGCCTGAACTGGCCCCTCTCCGTTAGACGGGTTCCCGTCATCAACGCCTACCAGTTTAAGCTTGTCCTTATTTGCCTCGTAATACGCAAGGCCAAAAAACCCCAGGGCGCCCTCGTCGTTAGCAATGCCCTGAACGAGTACGTTATCGTCCTCACTAGGCGTGAAGTCGCCCCTGCTCGCACCTGACTCCCCGCAAATGGTCTCAGTAAAGTAGTCAAACGTGCCCGAATCCACGCCCGCTCCATAGAGATGGATCTCTTTATCAGGCCATTCCGGGCGTATCTGGTTCCACCTCATTATCTCTCCTTCCGCCTCAGGCTCCCAGATCTTCTTTAACTCTTGGACCGTCATGGAGTCACACCAGTCATTCCCCGGATTCACCATCACCGCAATGCCGTCATAGGCTATGGGCAGCTCTATGTACTCGATCCCATTCTCCTCACAACGCTTCGCTTCCTCTGGTTCTACGGGACGGGAGGCGTTTGTGATATCTACCTCTTCCCTGCTGAACTTTTTGAAGCCGCCGCCGGTGCCGGAGATACCTACGGTAGTCCTCACCTTGGGAAATTTTGCCTGGAACTCCTCTACAACCGCCTCAGTTATCGGGTAAACAGTGCTTGAGCCGTCTATCTTTATACGGCCCTTCACGTCCGCCCAGGCCGATCCATAGGGTGCAGATATACAAAGGATGGTCACGAAGAGTTGTACAAGCACTGCTGGAAACATGTTCATTTCTTTCCTCATTTCTGCCTCTTCCTTCCCTTTATTTACTCTTGTCTCCTTCCTTATTACATAAGAATAGTACCAGCATAAGGTTAAGTTTATATTAAAGGCATGTTAAGATTCTGTTAAAACTGAGACGTGCCTTGTGGGAGAAATGTGCTGGGGCGGGAAGATGTTTTGATTCTCACCTCTGACGGATGATGCTACAGAAATGGTGTGTGTGTAGCGTCCAATAACCGAACCAGTCGAACAAGAAATGGCTGCGAGTGCGGAAATCCAACGCTACAACAGGGCGGTGTAGCGTGCGAACGGTGTCGCACGTACGAGATAAACCCGGTGTTCATCGAATACATCAACGACCGTAAAGGTCGTTGTCTACCAGAAACGCTCTAGTCTTACAGTCTGTCCAGACGCAGTCTACACTACTGAGGCTGATCTCCCATTTTTAGCAGGCCCGTCCCTATGTTACACCATCAAAAGACCAGCTGGTACTGCAGTCTGAATTCCGTGTCTCTTACGTCGTCTCTTGACTGTCGCTTTGTGAGTATGCGCCTGATATCGGCCTGGAGCTTGTTGCTCTGGCCGTTAAAGTACCAGTTCACACCGCCACCCGTCTCATATTGCGAGTCCTTGCTTACATCGGTATCCGGGTTAACGAAGCTGTAGCGTCCGCCAAACTCCAGGCGTTTCCGGACGTAAGGAAGCGGCACAAAGGACCCCGCCTGCAGGGTATAGCCGTTGGCGTTGATGCCGTTACGCCGGAAACCCGACTCGCCGGTATGTGCATCTAACCTCCTCCAGTAGCCGTCTCCCAGGAACGTGAACCCCCGCCACTTAAGGATAAGGTCCACTGTGGCCTGCTTCACGTTTACATCCCTGTTAAAGGTCCTTATTTCATCTCCGAAAAAAATCCTCGTACCGTTATTCGTGGCAAATCCACCGCCCAACGCCAGCTTCGGGGTCTCTAGGTGCTCAAGGTCGGATTCCGAGTAAGAGTTGAATTTCCCCAACGGGCTTACCACCAATCTGGCCGCATAGAGCATCTGGTTGTTGGAGTTGCTCGTCTGATTTGCACCGGCCCCCTGCATCATAGCGAGATTGTACTCAAACAGGCCGTTCATGGGCCTGCCGTGAGCCATGACGCCGATGTCGTAACTCAGGTTGAACTCATCGTTGGCCAGGGACCTGTCCACCAACATCTGCTTGGCTGAAGACGTCAGCTCCTGACGGTTATAGGGCACCTTATATTGCCCGCCGCGCAACTGAAGCCAGTCCATCAGCCTATAATTTGCGTAGGCGGACTCCAGTTTTCCTCTACCGGAATTCGACGGCAGGTTCCACTGGACCTTATAGGTCAGGTCCTTGGTGTAGGCATGGCCTGAGAATTTGACTTTGTGGCGGCGTACGCGGAATGAACTGGTGTCCCGGGAGTCGTCGTTCGTTGCAAAGGTGTAGCGGACCTGAGTCCTGTTGTATATCTGCAACTTAAACCTCTCATCCAGGGTCTCAAGATAGAAGCCTTTACCTATCTTGTATCCGAGCTTGAGCTTGGCCGGGGAGGCATCGGTTATGAGCTTCTTGCCCTGCTCGGTGCTCAGATAGTCCTTTACTGCATTGTGAAGCCCTTCCTCTGAGACCCCAGACCCGGCGTCCCCAGGGTTAGATGACTTGTACCCGACGGTCTGGTAACCCCCGGCAGCGCTGCGTCCCTGGCCGGCCTTCAGCTCCTCAATCTCCATTCTCTGGGACTCAATGGCTTCATTCTGGGATTCAACCGTCTTCTCCAGGGCCTGCATACGGTCAATCAAGTACTGTATATCCGGGTCCTGGGCCGCAAGTGTCTTGCTGGATAACGCCAGCATAAGAAACGGTATCACTAATAGCGCCCTCTTCATTTTCTACTCCTGTTTCTGAAGTGCAAAGATTTTATCTCCAAAGATTACTCACAGTACAATCTGTTCCTGCCGGTGAGCGGGCATCTCATCTGGAATACTACTACCACAGCAATATTAGCGTTCTATTAACGCAAGGTTAAGACTTTGTTAAATCAATCCTTAGGCAGGAAAACCTGATTTAGAACCCATGCAGGTTTGTAGACCTGCTAATAAGTTAATAATAAATAGAAAAGTGACCTAGGATTCAGTCTGCTGCTTGGGGAAGGTAATGGTAAAGGTGCTGCCAAGGCCCGGCATGCTGTTGGCTAAAACCGTCCCCCCGTGGGCCAGGGCGATGTGCTTTACGATAGCGAGCCCCAGGCCCGTACCCCCTACTTCCCTGGAGCGTGCCTTATCTATCCGATAAAAACGCTCAAAGATGCAGGCAAGGTCTGCCTCAGGTATGCCTATACCGGTGTCGGAGACGGCAAGCCCTATCTGCCTGCCTTCTTCAGTCGCTGAGAT
>JAUXLO010000033.1 GCA_030623665.1 Planctomycetota bacterium | reverse complement strand
TGGGGCTGCCACTGAGGCAGAGATGAATGAAAAGAAGGCACGAATGGAAGACGCTATACAGGCCACCAAGGCAGCCCAGGAGGAAGGGATACTGCCGGGAGGTGGCGTAGCGCTCCTCAGTGCGGCAAAGACCCTGGATGCACTGGAACTGACCGGCGACGAGGGGACAGGCCGGGACATCGTTAAGAGAGCGCTTGAGGTGCCCATAAAACAACTTGCATCAAACGCCGGGTTTGACGGCGAGGTGGTACTGTACAAGGTTAAAGAGACCAAGGGGAACCAGGGCTTTGACGTAGCTCAGGGCAAATACACCGACATGGTAAAGAGTGGCATAATAGACCCCACCAAGGTGGTGCGAACCGCCCTGCAAAATGGGGCCAGCATTGCAGCGCTCCTGCTCACTACAGATGCACTGGTTGGTGAGATACCGGAGGAGAAGCCCGCCGCACCTATGCCCGGGGGCATGCCCGGTATGGGTGGTGGCATGCCCGGTATGGGTGGTGGCATGCCCGGTATGGGCGGTGGCATGCCCGGTATGGGCGGTGGCATGCCCGGTATGGGCGGTATGGGGGGCATGGGCGGGATGCCCATGTAATAACAGCCTCCCAACGAGAGTGACTACCAATTGCACACAGATACAGAGATAAGGTGGTCCTTAATAATCCTCATACTGACCCTGAACGTCTCATTCAGGGTCCTTGGCTACCTGATAATCTCTAAGAGCAATCATGCCCACAAGACCTCTGGCCTAAAAAAAAATTCCTTTTCTGGGGCTCTATACTACTCCTCGGCCTCATACCCCTAATCTTCCTCCAAACACACCCCATAATAAACTTCCTCCTCTTAAGCTACACCGGGCTCCACATCCTAAAGCTCGTCGACTACCACAACAGATACAACTCCCTTCCCGAACACCACAAAGATTTCTGGAAGTTCTTCCACTCCTTCAACCACCTGTACACTACAAACGTAACCAAATGCCTGCCAAGGGGAAGCTGCAGCTTATCCACTCCGGCCATGCTCAGAACAATCCTGGCAGGCCTCTTATATGGTGCACTAGGGGGAGCACTCCTAGCCCTTAACCGGGACCTAGAGTGGTGGAAGGTCTCGCCGATTGTTGACTACGCAACACTAGGGCTTGAGTATTACCTGTTTTTGATCTTTACCGCAAGCGCGATTATGAACATATACCGCACCGTGGGTTATGAGGTGTCTGAATTCTTCGATGCCCCGTTATTCGCCCTGTCTCCCGGCGAATTCTGGAGGAGGTGGAACAGGCCCATGCAAGAATGGTTAATGGACAATGTGTTTCATCAAGTGACGGGCCTTAAACGGTTATATGCGGGCGTCCTTGTCACCTTTGCCGCAAGCGGACTTTTCCATGAATACACAATAAGCCTGCCTTCCGGTACCATAAATGGTTTTATGTTGGCATATTTTCTGATACAATCCTGTGTGTATCTCTTGAGCATCCGCCTGCATCGTCTGCTATCAGGATCCGTCAGGGATTATAAAAAGAGGAAAGACCTAATCATTCTAAAATGGGGCCTAACAATGGCATCTCTTGCCGTACCTGGTGTCCTCTTCATACATAACCTGCGAAAAGTCTTTCCACTGCATGAATTTTAAGGACCTTACGGAAACTCTATGAAATCCCGCAACAGAAGACCAATTGGCCGTCCATGTTAAGAGTCTCAGAAAACGTTAAGAACGTGGCCCCTCCCATCATCGATGCCATGGTCTCTCAAGCCAAAGAGCTCAGGCAAAAAGGCATTGAGGTAATAGACCTTGGCCAGGGAGTAAGCAACCTCCACCTCCCCAGGGAGGTGGTCACAGAGGCCATCGCATCGGCCACAGAGACCTCAACGTTAATCAGCACATACAGCGGTGATAGGGGGCTGGAGGAACTACGCTGCGAGATAGCCAGAAAACTAAAGACCTTCAATAATATAGAAATAGACCCCGATAGCGAGCTGCTGGTAACTGCCGGCAGCAACCAGGGCTTTATGGAGGCACTTTTGGCCATACTCGACCCGGGAGATGAGGTCATCCTGCCTGCACCATATTACTTCAACCAGGAGATGGCGGTCAGGCTGGTGGGCGCAGTGCCTGTGGAGGTGCCCATGAAAGAAGATAGAGGAGGCTACCATCTTGACCCTGATGAGATTGCCAAGAATCTGTCGCCAAAGACCAAGGCAATCGTCCTGGTATCGCCGAACAACCCGACAGGAGCCGTTTATGCAGAAGAGGACATCAGGAACGTGGCGGCTATCGCGCTGGAGAAATCCATCTACGTCCTGAGTGACGAGGCCTACGAGACGTATGTGTTTGGTGAAAACAGACACTTCAGTATAGGCTCCATCCTCGGGATAAAGGACCGCGTAATCACGTTTGGAAGCTTTTCAAAGTCATACGCCATGGCGGGGATGCGTGTAGGCTACCTCGCTGCAGACAAGTCCCTTATAGACGAGCTACTCAAGGTGCACGACACCATGATAATCTGTGCCCCTGTCATCTCACAGGCCTTTGCACTGAGCGTCATGAGGGCGCCACAGGAGTTCCATAAGGATTTCACCGCAGAGCTTGAGAGGAGGGTTGATTATTTGAGGGCAGCCGTTGACCACATCCCGGCGCTTGGTTGGAGAGAGCCGATGGGCGGACTGTTTGCCTTTGCCAAATACAAGACCCGGATACCATCCTTTGAGTTTGCATCTCAGATCCTTCGTGAGGCGCATGTATTGCTAATTCCCGGCTCAGGCTTTGGCCGCTACGGTGAGGGACACCTGAGGATATCCTTCGGCGGCGCCGGTTTGGAGGAGATTAAAAGGGCCCTTGACCGAATGAAAAACTTTTTTGATAAAACAGAACAGTCCACCCAGCAGTAGCAGATACCATAAATGTACTACTAATAAATAGATAAAAATGATAAAATAGTTTGTATCTTTTGTACTGATACCCTGATGATTTCCAAATTCCGGCGTTCCAGGGCCTGAGGTGCCACGTCAGTGACAGCGTCGCCATCGACAAAGGAAGAACTGGGCAAAAAGATAATGGAAGTCGCCTACAAGAGGGGTGAGTTCATCCTGAGCTCCGGCAAGAAGAGCGATTACATCTTCGATAAATACGCCTTTGAGACCCAACCAGGGCTCCTAAATGCCATAACCGATTATCTGGCCGGGATGATCCCTCCTGACACAAAAAGACTCGCGGGGATGGAAGTAGGCGGAATACCCCTGGCCACCGCGCTATCCGTAAAGACGGGACTCCCGTTTGTAATCATAAGAAAGACGGCCAAGGGACACGGCATCACACGCCAGATAGAGGGGCATCTGTCCAAGGGCGACGAGGTCTTGTTGATAGAGGACGTAATCACAACAGGAGGGCAGTCTGCCAACGGGGTCGGCATCCTTCGCTCGGCCGGTGCAGTAGTAAATAAAGTCCTCTGCGTAATAGACAGGGAAGAGGGCGGCAGGGAGAACATCAAATCCAAGGACCTGGTCTTCGACGCCCTCTTCACCAGGAGCGCCCTTATAGCGCAGAAGTAAAAGCAGGGCAAAACACAGGATTAGATAGGAGCAAAATCCCTTGTCAGAAAGGCACGACACATACCAGAATCCGCTGGTAGACAGATACGCAAGTCCGGGGATGGCCCGGCTTTTCTCGGACAAAAACCGCCACACCACCTGGCGCAGGCTATGGATTGCCCTGGCAGAGGCAGAGAAGGAACTCGGGCTCAAGAACATAACCAAGGCCCAGATAGACGAGATGAAGACACACCAGGATGACATACCCTACGATGAGGTACGCAGGGTGGAGTCCAGGATAAAACACGATGTAATGGCCCACCTGAGGGCCTTTGGGGACCAATGTCCCGCTGCAAGGCCCATCATGCACCTGGGCGCTACCAGCGCCTACGTACTTGACAATACAGATCTAATAATCATGCGCAGCGGGCTTGATATAATACGGCAAAGACTGATAGGTGTCATTGACGCACTATCCAAACAGGCCCGCATGCACAGGGACCTTGTGACCGTGGCCTTTACCCACTACCAGCCCTCCCAGCTCACCACCGTCGGCAAGCGGGTCTGCCTCTGGCTACAGGATTTTTTGCTGGACCTTGAGGACCTGGAATACAGGGTCAATACCCTAAGATTCAGGGGTGTAAAAGGCGCAACCGGCACGCAGGACAGCTTTATGGCCCTTATGGACGGTGATTCCACGGAGGTAAAAAAACTTGAGGAACTGGTAACAAAGAAGATGGGCTTCAGTGCCTCGTATCCCGTAACCGGCCAGACCTATTCCAGAAAGATCGATAGCCAGATACTGACCCTCCTGAGCGGGATCGCACAGTCCGCACACAAGTTCTCCAACGACATCCGGCTGCTGCAGAATCTGCGTGAGGCGGAAGAGCCCTTTGAGGCAGAGCAGGTCGGCTCTTCCGCCATGCCGTACAAGAGAAACCCCGTACTCTCCGAACGGATAGCATCGCTGGCACGGCTCGTTATATGCGGCAGCCTAAACCCCGCCTTCACCGCCGCAGGGCAGTGGTTCGAGAGGACGCTGGACGACTCTGCAAACCGCCGCATCTCAATACCCCAGGCGTTCATGGCCACCGAAGGTCTTCTCAACCTCGCACACAACGTCGCTGCAGGGCTGAAGGTCAACCCAAAGATAATAGGGCGGCGAGTAAGGGACGAACTGCCATTTATGGCCACCGAACGCATACTAATGGAGGCCGTCAAGGGTGGTGGCGACCGGCAGGCACTCCACGAGCGCATAAGGGTACACTCAATGGAATCCACCCGACTTATAAAAGAGGGGGGTGGGGACAATGACCTCCTGGACAGAATAGCCACTGACCCTGAATTCTCCACCGTCATTGACAAAAAACATCTCTACCAGATGCTTGAACCAAAAAAATTCATCGGGCGGGCTCCTGAGCAGGTAAATGATTTTCTTAAAGAGATGGTGACGCCTGCCCTCAAGAGGCACAAGCACCTCATAGAAGACCCCGTTAAGCTGACTGTATAAAGAAATATGAACGCACTGGAGAAACTCCGATTAACCCTTATCACGGACAGAAGTCTCTCAAAACTCCCGCCGATGCAGGTCGTGCGCAGGGCTCTCGAGGGAGGCGTAACTACCGTACAGCTCAGGGAAAAGGACCTGGACAGCAGGAACATGTATTTCCTGGCATCCGAGCTGAGGAACATGACAAACGAATATAGTGCCAATCTCATCATAAACGACCGCATAGACATCGCCCTGTCCGTCAACGCCGACGGTGTGCACGTAGGGAAAAACTCGATACCCATGATGGAGGTCAGGCGGCTGCTGGGACGCGATAAACTCATGGGTTTCTCCGCCCACAACATGCAAGAGGCCGTAGGGGCAGAGGAAAACGGGGCCGACTATATAACCATTAGTCCCATCTATCAGAGCCCCGGCAAGGGCCGGCCAATCGGCCCGGAGGCAATATCTATAATAAAGGAAAATCTCAGGATACCCATTATAGCCCTGGGCGGTATAAAGGAGGGCAAGGTACTCGACGTCCTGAACCATAAGGCTGAGGGGATAGCCGTCATCTCAGCCATAATGGCCTCCGAAGACCCCAAGACGGCGGCCGGGCAACTCCGCCAGAGACTGGATTCATGCAGGCCCGTCGCATAGACACAAGAGGCATATAAGTGACGCTGCCAACCGCCCTTAAGAGCGAACCACGAGAGAACTGGCACAGCCCCGAGGGGAAACTAATCCGCGAGGTGATACTTGGGATAAACGACGGCATGATCGAGACACTCGGCTTTGTTACAGGTGTCTTCGGTGCAACAGCCGCAAGCAAGATAATCGTCATAGCGGGGATGGCCCAGATCGTTGCAGGCTCAATCTCAATGGGCATAGGGGCATACATATCCCAAAAGTCATTCAAGGAATTCTGCGACAAAGAAGAAGACATAGAGAAGAAAGAAATCGAGACAAAGCCCGAAGAGGAGCGGGCCGAGATAGAGGCAATCTATAGCAAAAAAGGGTTTAGGGGAGACGAGCTGAAGACGGTGGTTGGCCGTATAACCTCAGACAAAAAGGTGTGGCTCGAGACCATGATGGCGCAGGAGCTGGGCCTTATCCGCGAGGGCTACACGCACCCCGTAAAATCGGGAGCCGTCACCGGCCTGGCGTACATACTCGGCGCAATCCCTCCACTGGCACCCTATTTCTTATTTTCCGTTGATACCGCCTTCGTTACCTCTGTCCTCCTCTCCATGACTTTCCTCTTCCTTGTAGGCACCATGAAGAGCCGTTGGGCGCGTATCTGGTGGGTCTGGAGCGGCGTTGAGATGACGGCGTTCGGGCTGGGCGCAGTAATTATCACCTACTCCATCGGAAGACTAATCTCTACTTTCTTTGCAACAGATATTATATAGCGCCTTAGCGGGGGTGACCTGTGTGGGCTGCCCCCTGCTTTAAAGACGCCTTAGAGACAATAAACCTTACTGGCTAAGGGGAAGGAGACATGTCACTCATAGAAGACCTCAAGTTTAACGAAAAAGGCCTTGTCCCGGCAATAATAGTAGACAACGCAGACGGCCGTGTGCTTACCCTCTGTTATATGAACAAAGGCGCCGTGACGAAGACCCTCGAGACCGGACTGATCCACGTCTTCAGGCGCTCACAAAACCGTCTGATGATAAAGGGCGAGACATCAGGCCATACCCAGTCGGTAAAGGAGATATCCATCGACTGCGAGGGCAACTCCGTTCTCTTCAAGGTCGAGCAGAAGGTGGCTGCCTGCCATGCCGGATACCGCTCGTGCTACTATCGCAGGTATAATCCCGATACCCAGGCGCTGGAGATCAGAGAACCCAGGGTTTTTGACCCTAAATCCATCTACAGCGGTAACAAAGAGGAATAAAAGGGGGCAAGGAACATGTCCTTTCAGAGGCAGTCTCGCTCTACAAAGAGATTCACCCTGGGCAGACAGACATTCGTATTGCACCCCATAACGTTCTGCATCATGTCTTTTGCCCTCCTCTTCTCTACAACCACCCCCTCTCTGTCTGCCTCGGACGGATGGGCCGCCACCTACGGAGGCACCGATACCGATAAGGCTAACTCCATCCAGCAGACCGGTGACGGCGGGTATGTAGTGACTGGTTGGGCCGGTTCCTTTGGTACTGAGAGGGCCCTTTGGGTCCTGAAGCTGAAACCCGACGGTTTAGTAGAGTGGCAAAAGACCTACGGAGGAATTTATGATGAGGCCCATTCCATCCAGCAGACCCATGACGGGGGATATATAGTGGCTGGCTGGACACTGTCCTTAGGTGCCGGGCCGGGAGACCTTTGGGTCTTGAAGCTCAGGCCTGATGGAACTCCGGAGTGGCAGGTAACCTATGGGGGAGGTGATGATGACGTAGCCCTCTCTATCCAGCAGACAGGGGACGGGGGCTACATAGTAGGTGGTGGGGCCATGTCCTTCGGCGATATCCTTGCGGACTCTTGGGTCTTGAAGCTCAGACCTGATGGGAATCCGGAGTGGCAGAAGACATACGGGGGCGGCGATTTGGACCGGGCCGATTCCATCCAGCAGACCGGTGACGGCGGGTACATAGTGGTTTGCGATACAATCTCTTTTGGTGCCGGGGGTCCTGACATCTGGGTCCTGAAGCTCAGGCCAGATGGAAGCGTAGGTTGGGAAAGGACATATGGAGGAAAGAATTACGACCGGGCCTATTCCATCCAGCAGACCAGTGACAGTGGCTACATAGTGGCCGGAGAAACACGCTCCTTTGGCGCTCGTGGCGGTGACGCCTGGGTCTTCAAGCTCAGGCCTGACGGGACTCTGGAGTGGCAAAAGACCTATGGGGGAGCTAAGCCGGATTTGGCCTATTCTATCCGGCAGACCCGTGACGGGGGCTACATAGTGGCTGGTATGACAGGGTCCTTTGGCGGTGGAGGCGCTGACGCATGGGTCTTAAAGCTCAGGCCTGACGGGACTCCGGAGTGGCAGAAGACTTACGGAGGAAATGGTTGGGATGAGGCCGACTCCATCCAGCAGACCGGTGACGGGGGGTACATACTAGCTGGTATGACAGAATCCTTCGGTGCCGGAGGTGGCGACTTTTGGGTCTTGAAGCTAATGCCCGACGGCTCTATAGACTCCTCTTGCGACTTTACAGGTGACACCAACGTTTCGGGAATAGATAGCAATGCCACCATTCTGGATGTGGATGAAATTGTTAAGGACAGTAACGCAAAGCCGCAGACCTCCTCTGCAACGGTTCAGGATACACATGTCTCGGCAAACATCCTGTGCCCCACAACTCCGGTTGAATGAACCTTGGTCGAAAGTTCAGACAAATATAACCCTCTTTATGGCAGGCTTTCAGAGGACCATGAACATAGTACCAAAATTCCCTCCTCCTTGATGAAGGGAGTTTCTTGTCTCACCCTCCCCCTTTCCCCCCTCCCATCAAGGGAGGGGAGAATAAGGAAAGACCCCGACAAATAAAAAGGGGAAAACCCTTGAAAAGATTTTCTTTCGGTGATATATTTTACCTTTGTGGCGTATTTTTGGCAGCTGCAGATGATCTATGGAATCCACGGGGCACGTTAAGTCCTTGTGTCATAATAACAAGGGTTACGTGGCCTGTTCCCCCAAAGAGATTTTCAGCGCAATACTTACCGCCTGCCGGGAAGTTGAAAGTTTTTCCTTTCCATCTTTTGTAGAGGAAGATAATATACTACGTTAAGTCTTAGGTTTACGGTGTGGGGTCGCCAAGGATACCAGAAAGTGCGGGGAAAACAATATGGATAAAACATACGTAAAACTGTTTCTTGTTGCTGTATTCGTAGGAACGGCTTTGGGGTGCGCAGAGACAGAGGAGCTGAGAGGCCTCAACCGTCGCCAGGCCATAACCATCAGGGACCAGGCCGAAGAAATAGAGACGCTTAACCGCGAGTCGGCCAGCTACAAGGAAAGGGCTACGATCGAATCGGAGGAGAAGGCAAGGCTAATGGCCGAGCTTAACAACCTTGCCAAGGCAATCGGTGGTGGTGCCTCCGTAAGGCAGACACCGGAGGGACCGGTGATTCAACTTCCCGAGATAATACTCTTTGACTCTGGAATGGCAGACATCAAGCCAGAGGGGCAAACGGCCCTAAAAAAGATTGCCGAACACCTGCAATCACGCCCCGATGAGAGCGTTAATGTCGTCGGCCATACTGACTCGGACCCCATAGTTAAGACCAAGTATATGTGGAGTACGAACCACCATCTGGCCGCTGGAAGGGCGCTTAGCGTATTCGAGTACCTCACCGAACAAGGCGGGGTAGACAAAAGCCGCATCTACATAGTCAGCTATGGCCCAAACCGTCCAGTGGCGGAGAATGACACAAAAGAAGGCAAAAGGAAGAATAGAAGGGTAGAATTCATGCTCATGGCCTCTGAGGATAACAAGTAGCGCGGCAAAATATGGTGCAAGACTCTATAACCACAGGGGTTAGCACCACCTGACTTCTCTCAGGGGTTTTTGAGACATTGTTGTTATGGCTAAGGTTGTGAAAAATACTGGGGCTTCAGATAACGATAGCCTCCTGTGGAACTTGTTCACCTCAGTAAAGCTGGCTGTAGTGTTAATATTTCTTATGGCCTTGGCCTGCGTGCTGGGTACGCTTATTGTCCAGGATAAGCTTCCCCAGGAATATGTCGCCCGCTACGGGCAGAGCCTGGCATCCTTCCTGGAGTTTACCCAGCTGACCCATGTATTCCAGTCCTACTGGTTCATACTGCTACTCCTGCTCCTCTGTGTCAACCTTGTTTGCTGTACCATCGCACGCTGGCGCGGAGACATACTGCAACTGGGCTTCATCCTCACCCACACCAGCATAATACTCATCCTGGTCGGCAGCATAATAGGCCTGGAGTTCGGCCAAAAGGGCGTAATCTGGATAGCCGAGGGCCAAAAGGTGCAACAGTTTCAAAAGAGAGACGCTTCGATAGTACCACTTCCCTTCGAGCTGGAGCTAACAAAATTCGTAACAGAGAAACACCCCCCAAAGGTTGAACTCATTTCCTACGTTAAGGACCAGCACCGGGAGAAGGTGCTGCCGATAGACGTAGGAGTGCCACAAGCCATACCAAAGAGCCCCTACACAGTGACAATAAAAGAGTATTTCCCCGATGCGGCGCTACTGGAGGAGGCGGTAAACAACTCCGAGGAGTTGAAAAACCCTGCCATCTTCGTCCAGCTCTACGGTTCGGAGGAAGTAGCGATTGAGGGATGGTTGGTGGCGAAGGACCGAAACACCTACATTGACAACAAAAGGGATCTAAAACTGGAGTACAGGTGGTTAGACTCGGCAGAGGCGGTGGATAAGGCCGCCACCCAGGTAGAGGCGTCAGAAAGGCCCGCGCTTACCGTAACCCTGGAAGACAAAAAGGTGTCAAAAGAATTTCCCGTAGAGATAGGGAAAAGTTTCAGTCTTGAGGGCTACAACATAAAGTTTCTAGAGCTTGTACTTGACTTCACCAGAAGAGACCTGCCCATTAACCAGCAGCAGCCGGTAAACCCCGCCATCCATATAGAACTCCAGGGTCCCCAGGGGACAGAATCCCGCTGGGTCTTTGCAAACTTCCCTGATTGGGACAAGATGCACCCTACCAAGAACAAAGGCCTAAAGCTCACCTGTAGTGTGCCCCAGAACACCTCCTTCGTCAGCCAACAAATAAGGATACTTCAGGGCCCTGACAACAAGAGGCTTTTTACGTACATAAAAGACGAAAAGGTGGTGGAAACGACAAGCTGGGAGCAGGAAAAGAGATATAATATAGGCAGTACGGGCCAGCAGCTAAAGATAGCGAGGTTCTATCCAGACTTTGGGATCAAGCAGTCGGTCGTAAAGCGCTCTGACGAGCTCAAAAAGCCCGCCCTGTACGTAGAGGTAACCGGACCTGCAGGCACCCTCACCGACTGGATCTTTGCCGATGCACCACAACCCACTCCGTACATGGACGGAAATTTCTTTTTACTTTACGAGCAATCTGGAGACAATGTTAAGGACTGGAAGAGCACGCTCAGGGTCATTGTGGCCGGCGAGGTCGTGGCTGAAAAGACCATTGAGGTCAACGACCCCCTGAAATACGGCGGGTACTCGTTCTACCAGTCAAGCTACGACCCGGAGAATCCAAAGATCTCCGGTCTTCAGGTAG
>JAUXLO010000073.1 GCA_030623665.1 Planctomycetota bacterium | reverse complement strand
GTCATTCTTTGCGGAGAAGAATCCGTCAACGGCCCTCATTGTGTGCCGGTTAACCCTGGCCAAGCAATCAAGTATGCTTATGTATAACGGAGATGCCTTGGGTACGCATACCCCAGAGATGATCCTGTCTTCATGTTCTATGGCGTAATTATCACCGATCTCATTCAGGTACGCCCCTTCTTCTAACACGTATTTCACCAGAAGTGGATTCCTGGTCAGAAATACATCTCCTGCGCTCGTGAGGATTTTACGGGTATTCTCAAAGAGGTATTTTAGCTCTTCTATCGCCTTGTTGCTGAAAAGGATATCCTCTTTTATCTTACTCCTGACAATAGGTAATATAGTCTTCAAGGCCTCTCCGACCATTTGAAGCTGGTTTGCTACCGCAACAACTTTCTTCAGTCGTTCTTTATCTTCTTTCGTCTCGGAAGAAATCCCAACCAGGAAACTTGTTAATTCCTTTCCGTCCCTGAGTATCTCATCTCCAAGCTCTTCAGCCTCTTTCATCTTTTTATCACTATGACGTACGAACCCATCTATTGTAGTGTCCAACATCCTCTCTGCCTTAAGACATATCGAGCTAAGTCTGTGGGGGGCTTCTCGCAGTCTGTTTCCACCTACGTCAGATTCCATACTTTAGACCCCTACTATAAATGTTTCATTGCCTGGCGGCTTGCTTCGATGGTGATTTCTATGTCCGAATCACTGTGGGCTGCAGAGATGAACGCAGCCTCAAACTGGGAAGGTGCCAGATATACACCGCCTTGTAACATATTATTAAAGTAGCGCGCATAGCGCTCTGTGTCGGAGGACGTTGCTGTTTTATAATCATAAACGATGTTGTCTATAAAAAAGGTACAGAGCATGGAACCTACCCTGGTATGATACGTTTTGACCCCTGCGTCACGCGCCGATTTCTCGAATCCATCTGCCAGCCGCTGTGATTTTTCTTCGAGCTGCCTATATATGTTCCCGTCCTTCAGCCCTTCCAGAGTAGCTATACCTGCACTCATGGCCACAGGATTACCGGAAAGGGTGCCCGCTTGATACACCGGGCCAACCGGGGATATGTGGTCCATTATCTCCGCACTCCCACCATAGGCGCCCACCGGAAGCCCACCGCCTATCACCTTTCCCAGCGTCGTAAGGTCCGGCTTTACGCCGTACAGCTCCTGTGCGCCTCCAGGCGATACACGAAAGCCTGTCATTACCTCATCGAAGATGAGTACAATACCGTAGTTCCTGGTTATCTCCCGCAGTTTTTCCAGATAACCGGGCTTAGGTGGCACCACGCCCATATTGCCCGCCACAGGTTCCAGGATTATGCAGGCAACCTCTTTACCCCTTTCCCTGCAAAATCCCTCTACGGCGTCGCTGTCGTTAAAGGGAAGGATGACTGTGCTGTCAATGTAACCCTGGGGGACACCGGCGCTCGTCGGTACCCCTAACGTGGTCGCCCCGGACCCTGCTTTTATCAAGAGGCCGTCTACGTGGCCGTGGTAGCAGCCTTCAAACTTTATGACCAAATCGCGCCCAGTGAATCCCCTGGCAAGCCGGATGGCGCTCATAGTAGCTTCCGTACCGGAGTTTACCATCCTTACTTTTTCGATAGACGGCATCAGCCCTTTTATGAGTTTGGCCAGCTGGGTCTCTAACTCCGTGGGCGCACCAAAACTTGTACCCCTCTCCACAGCAGCCTTAACTTCTTTCGTCACCCGTGGTTCGGCATGGCCCAGGATCAGAGGCCCCCAGGAGCAGACATAGTCTATGTACTCATTGCCGTCTATATCTTTTATGTGGCATCCCGAACCGGACTGTATGAATATCGGCTGGCCCCCGACGGGCTCAAAGGCCCTCACAGGGCTGTTGACCCCACCGGGTATGTGTTTTAATGCCTCCCTAAAGGCCTCACTAGACCTACCGGTGGCCAAGTTATTTATTACCGGGAACAAGGTAGAATCTCCGTAACCTAGGCAAAGCTGCAATTTTACATAATAGTAAGGCTTTGTCAAGGGCTTTAGACTGCAAGAAACAGACGGCTCAGTAGAGTTATGAAATATGAAACAGAAAAACCCTCGTGGTTTAAGGGGATGCCTCTGCGAAATGTTTGCTGCGGCGTATTGTTTTCGGATTAATAGCAATTACACAAAAATTTCAAGTGGCGCCCTTAGATGATAGCTCGTCATCTCGTCTAAAGTTTTGGTCATATGTCATTAGGACTCCCTCCTTCAGGTCTAAGATTGCTATTGACAACATAGTTGGGGCTATGGTATATGATAAACGATTTGAAGGGTTGGGGCTATATCGTCAGGGCTGCTATTTTGTCTTTTTTGTCGGTATATAATACAATACCACAAGGAGGAAGTGTTGAACGCAGAAGATATTGAAAAAGAGGTAACGTCCATTGTTGCGGAAGTAACGGAAGTGGACAAGGACGAGATTTGGAACAAAAGAGACGCCAATTTTTTTAAGGAGTTAGAGATAGACTCCCTCTTAGCCCTGGAGATATTGGCGCTTATTGAGAAGAAGTTTAAGATTCAGATACCGGAGGAGAAGCTGGTAGACATTACCTCTCTGACGGCTACCATGGATATGACCAAGGAAGTGCTGACTGAAAGTGGAAGGCTGCAAAAGGCCTAGGCCCGGAACGCACGGCAACGGGGGCCTATATGATAATGAATTTTGAGGAGGTAAAGAAGCTCGTCCCTCAACGCTACCCCTTCCTATTCATAGATAAAGTCGTTGAATTAGAGGAGGGAAAGAAAATAGTATGCCTTAAGAATGTCTCCGGAAACGAACCTTACTTCGTTGGACACTTTCCAGAATACGCCATAATGCCTGGGGCCCTTACCTTGGAGGCCCTGGCTCAGGCATCAATAATACTCTTCAAAAAAAGCTTCAAACAGAACGACAACCCGGATGCAGTCTTCCTGCTGGCCTCAGTAAAAGCAAACTTCTTGAAGCCGATTTTCCCCGGGGATCAACTATCTTTGGAGATAAACGTAGAAAAAGTCATCTCTAATGCCGCCATGGTGAAAGGTGTTGCAAAGGTCGGGGAGAATACAGTTGCCAAGGCCTCATTCACCTTCGCCACGTCTGATAAAACTTCCCTTGGTTAAGGTTAGGAGTAGTATGAATAAGCGCATAGTCATTACAGGCATCGGGTCGATAACACCTGTAGGTTCGGGCAGGGATGCCTTTTGGGAGGCGATACTTGCAGGCAAATCCGGTGTCGATGACGTTACATGTTTTGACACGTCCCAACACAAGGTTCACAAGGGGTGTGAGGTAAAGGACTTTGACTTTCACGACTATATAGATAATGGTTCAATTGAGGGTCTTGGAAAGGGTTCTCAGCTTGCTATAGCTGCCACCAAGATAGCGCTGGACGATTCGCAACTTGACCTGAACAAGGTAAACCCCGAGAGGATAGGTGTCTCTGTCGGGACTACCGGCGGCGAGATACAGATACTCGAAAAGATAGACTCCCTCAGACACAAACAGGACGAGGATCAGATAGACAGCCAGCTTTTTCTCCTGCACCCGTGCAACAACATACCCGCTAACATAGCTAAGGTATTTGGATTTAAAGGCTCCAACACTATAATCCCCACCGCGTGCGCCGCAGGCAACTACGCCATCGGTTACGCCTGTGACCTCATAAAGTTGGGGAGGGTGGATTTTATGTTTGCGGGCGGTTCAGACCCGTTCTCAAAGGTGGCTTTTACGGGCTTCAGCCGCCTTGCCGCGGTGGCACCGGACGTATGTCGGCCCTTTGACAAGAACCGGAAAGGGATGTTAATCGGGGAGGGGGCAGGCATACTGCTACTCGAATCTCTAGACAGCGCGCGGGCAAGGGGAGTGGACATTTACGCGGAGATTATAGGTTACGGTCTGAGTTGCGACGGCTATCACATCACCATCCCTCACCCTGAGGGTGACGGCGTAATCTCATGCGTTAAGAATGCCCTACAAGATGCCCGGATTAACCCCGAGGACGTACAGTATATCAGCGCCCACGGCACTGGCACCGTTGCAAACGATAAAGCAGAAACTATTTCCATAAAGAAGGTGTTTGGCGAGCATGCCAACAAGCTCATGGTGAGTTCAATAAAATCCATGATGGGCCATACTATGGGGGCCGCAAGTGCCATAGAAGCGATTGCTTGTGCGCTGACGGTCAAAAACGATAAAGTCCCACCCACTATGAACTACGAGACAAAAGACCCCGAGTGCAACCTGGACTATGTGCCGAACGTCTCGCGAGAGCACCGCGTAGACATCGCCCTTAACACTGCGTACGCCTTCGGTGGTAACAACAGCTGTCTGGTAGTCAAGAAGTTCCTTAATTGAGTGGCCAGTTAGCGACAGTCTTCATCCAACCGTTCTCAATCTTTGACCTATGAGACAAACAGGCTAATGGGAAAGAGGATAGTAGTTACAGGTATAGGCATTATAAGCCCTGTCGGTGTCGGCAAGGAGAGTTTCTGGGAGAGCCTGCAGAACGGCGTCTCCGGTATAAGACCCGTAAGTCTTTTTGATGTAGGTAATTATAACTCCAAAAAGGCCGGTGAGATCTCAGACTTTGACCCCAGCAAGTTCCTGGGCAAGAAGGGCCTACGGCATTTTGACAGGACGTCTCTCCTGGTTACTGCGACCTCGAGTATGTGCGTAGAGGACGCCAAACTTAATAACGTGTACAAGGAGGAGGACTTGGGTATAGTTCTCGGCTCTACCTTTGGGAGTATTGACAGCATAAGCACCTTTGACATGGAGGCCCTAAATGAGGGGCCCAATTATGTTAACCCGATGGACTTCCCCAACACGGTCTTAAATGCCCCTGCCAGTCGTGCCTCGATATTCTGCAAGGCGAAAGGGCTTAATTCCACTATCTCTACCGGTGAATCAAGCGGCGTGGACGCAGTAATCTGCGCATCCGACTTTCTTAAGCTAGGCAGGGTAAAGGTTGTGATGGCCGGCGGTGTATACGGACTAACCAGCAATATATTCTGGGCGGCCTGCAAGGCGGGCGTACTTTCCGGAAGTAAGAACGCGGACAACAATACGGAGATATGTGCCCCTTTCGATAAAAGACGTAACGGCATAGTACTGGGTGAGGGTGCCGCGCTCCTGCTTCTTGAATGCCTGGAAGATGCTCAGGCAAGGGGCGCCAAGATATATGCAGAGGTTAAAGGTTATGGAACCAGCTTTAATCCCAACTGGCACGGTGGGGACCAGGAGGGAGGTGTAAGGGCTGTTTCTATGGCACTCGACAGCGCCGGACTCAAGCCGAAGGACATTTCCCTGATATATGCCAATGCCAACTCAAGTATCAATGGTGACAGGATGGAGAACATTGTTATAAAGGAATCCTTCGGCAGTCTCGCAAATAAGATACCTGTAAGCGCCATAAAATCCATGACGGGAGAATGCCTGGACGCCTCAGGGGCAATGCAGTGCGTGGCCTCGGTCATGTCAATCAATACGGGATTCATCCCCCCTACGATTAACTATAAAGAGTCTGACCCTGAGTGTGACCTGGACTACGTGCCGAATAAAAAGAGACAGGCACAGGTGGGGCATGTGCTCGTAGAGTCGTTTTCCTATACGGGTAACTGCTCTGCCCTGGTAATGTCCAAATACTCTTAGAAATGGCGGAACACGGTCTTTCCATAAAGAAGACTCAGCTGCAGAGCAAATATGACGTCATTATAATTGGAGCGGGTATAGGCGGACTTGTCTCTGGCGCCTTCCTTGCCAAGAGCGGCAAGAAGACGTTAGTAGTAGAGCAGCATAACATCCCCGGGGGCTACTGCACGTCATTTAAGAGAAAGGGGTACGTATTCGATTCCGCCGTCCATCACATCGGGGGCTGCAGCAAGCACAGTATAGTGGGCAGATGTATGAAGGAGCTGGGGATCGAGCTGGAATTCTTTGGGCTGGACCCCATGGACAGCCTCGTCTTCCCCTCATTCTCTATAGACATACCGGCGGACATCGATAGCTATAAGTCGTCATTACAACAGCGATACCCGGCGGAGAAGGAAAATATATCCAGATTCTTTGATGAGCTTATAAAGCTCTACAGGGCCATAATAAACGAATCTGAGAACAGCCCCACACTGGAGAGACACAGGGGACATACCTACGGGGCCATGCTCGACAGCTTCTTCGATGACCCGGAGCTGAAGACCGTACTGGCAGGCCAGTGGGGCTATCTGGGTTCACCGGCACGCGAGATCTCAAGCACAGGCATGTGCCAGATGCTGGTAAACTACCTCAGAGACGGCGCCTTCTATCCAAAGGGAGGTACACAAAACTTTGCAAACGCCTTCGCCAGGAGCCTCAGAGATTCGGGAGGCGACCT
Organism: Planctomycetota bacterium; assembly: GCA_030623665.1. GTDB lineage: Bacteria > Planctomycetota > Brocadiia > Brocadiales > Bathyanammoxibiaceae > Bathyanammoxibius. Next base: position 2,310 of record JAUXLO010000073.1, on the reverse strand, counting down.
GCTCCTGTCTTCCAGGGTAGAGGAGATATTTCTTAAGGACAACAGGGTGACAGGGGTAAGACTGGACAGCGGCAAAGAGATTTCGGCAGAGTATGTTGTCTCAAACATTGACGCCAGACAGACGTTCTTTGACCTGATAAAGGAAGAGGTTGACCGCACATATCTGGACAGGATGAGAGGCATGAAGGTAAGCCCCTCTTATTTTCTCCTGTATCTGGGCCTGGACCCTGCGCTAGACCTAAGTGATTTCAGGAGGGGGTTTTATCATAGCCCAAACGACCAGTGGAAGTACATATCAGCGCCGACCAAGGTAGATAAGTCGCTTGCCCCGAAGGGCGGGCAGGAGATAACGGTCGTAGCCACCATAGAGGAAAAATACGATGACATTGAGGACTGGAAAGACTTGAAAGATAGACACACCAAGGGTACAATACGCTACCTTGAGGACTTTGTGCCGAACTTATCCAAGCACATCGAGGTAATAGAGGCGGCAACGCCCAGGACCCTTGAGCGCTATACGCTGAACTCAAAGGGCGCTGCATACGGGTGGGCCGTCACACTGGAACAGAGCGGCCCGGGCAGACCCGGCAATAAAACGCCCGTGGATAACTTATATCTGGCCGGGCATTGGACCAACCCGGGACCGGGGGTATGTGCCGTTGTGTCTTCGGGTTGGCGCGTGGCAAACATGATACTAAGAAACGAGAGATAAGGTTATGAAGAAGATGATGCTCATAAACCCTCATCCTCCAGGCCGTCACGGCGAGGAAAGCATATCTGTGATAGTCCAGATGCCCTTAAATCTGGGCTACATTGCTGCCCTCACGCCGGGCGACGACTGGGAGTTCGATGTCATTGACGAGAACATCGAGCCGGCAATGGATGACGGCGGAAACATAACCTTTGACCCCCCTGACGTGGTAGCCATTACCGCACTCACCTATCAGGCCCCGAGGGCCTACAAGATTGCCCAGGCGGCAAAAAAGCTCGGCTCCACCACGATAATGGGCGGCATACACGCCTCCGTATCCCCGGAGGAGGCCCTTCAGTACGTGGACACGGTTGTTACGGGTGAGGTGGAGACTGTATGGCCGCAGGTCATAAAGGACTTTGAGAACGGGAAGCTCCAGAGACGGTACGACGCCGGCCTCCCGAACCTCTCGGTACTCAAAAAGGTATATCCGGACAGAGAACTGTTGAAGCGTAGGTACGGCTACAAGTTCTCTTCTATAATTACGACCAAAGGCTGCCCCAACCGCTGCGATTTCTGCAGCGTGCCCACCTTCCAGGGCCAGAAGTTCAGAGAGAGGCCGTATGAGGACGTGCTCGACGAGATGGCCGCCACCGATTACAAGGGCCTCATGTTCGCAGAGGACAACTTCTACGGCCACAGCGATGCCTCCGCCCGCCGCGCCAAGAACCTCTTCCGCGGGATGATAGAGAGAGACCTCAAGAAGGACTGGCTGGGCTTTACCGCCCTTAACATCTCCCAGGACGCGGAGGCCCTTGACCTGATGGCCAAGTCAGGCAATTTCGGCTTCCTCGTCGGCATAGAGAGCACCAACGAAGAGGTGCTCAAGAAGATGGGCAAAAGGGTGAACCTGAGGCTGGGGACGACTAATTATAAAGACTGCATAAGGAAGATACACGACGCCGGCCTCATCGTCTGGGCCTCCGTGGTATTCGGCGCAGACGGCGACGGCAAGGACTCGTTCAAGAAGATGGTCGATTTCGTCCACGACTGCAAGGTGGACATCCTGACCTACGGTCTTGACTGCCCGTTCCCCAAGACGCCCCTATTCTACAGGCTGGACTCGGAAAAGAGGCTCTTCCGCAGGAACATGCCGGAGGACTGGGAATATTACGAGACCGCACACGTGGTCCACAGGTTCGTTGACATGACCCTGGACGATTTTGTGAACGGCATGCAATACGTCTACGACAACGTATACGCCGGCGACAACATCCGCATGAGGTTCAGGAGCACCATCAAGGAGACCGGCAACCCGCGCAACTCCATGTTCGCACTCAGGGTCAGCCAGGACTGGGACCAGGTCTTCACCCAGGTGCTTGACAACCTGCACAAGCTGCAAGAGTCTGGCGATTATTATAAAGACACCTACGCCACCCAGGAAAAAACCATCTCCATACCTGCGTAGTTAGAAAGTTGGGAATTGCACAGTGCTACAGGGCTGAAGCTTAGGGTATAGTAGAAGACTTTTCAGGGTTGAATTGTGCTAAGTGAGTTTGATGCTTACCTAATCTGAACCATATCAAATTCTTTTTTTCTTAGTCGTTTTGCGAGTGGAT
>JAUXLO010000193.1 GCA_030623665.1 Planctomycetota bacterium | reverse complement strand
GCCTTCTCCTGCATGCGCCGATTCGGCACCCAGAAGATTTATGACCTCTTCTCTCACGTCTTCAAGTTTAACGCCCAGGTTCAGCAGCACCTGAGCGGCTACACCCTCATGCTCCCTTAACAGGCCGAGGAGGAGATGCTCAGTGCCGATGTAATTGTGGCCCAGGTTCTTTGCCTCTTCCATGGCAAACTCCAGCACCTTTTTCACCTTTGGCGTGAACGGAAGCTGCCCCACTGAAACCAGGTCCGGGCCGGTCTGGACTATCTTTTCTACCTCTATGCGTATCTTTTTAAGCTCAATATCCAGGTTCTGGAGCACGTTGGCAGCCACACCGCTGCCCTCTTTAACAAGCCCTAAGAGTATATGTTCCGTACCTATGTACTCGTGGTTATACCGCCTGGCCTCTTCACGGGCCAATGCCATTACCTTCCTTGCTCTGTCTGTAAACTTGTCAAACATGAATTTCCTTCCTCACTAATTCAGGGGGCCCAAACGCTTCCTTACAAAAGAGGCCCGTAACTCGTTCCTTTGAGCCGCTTCCAGCTCCTTACCCTCCAGTTTCTGCAGATGTGCCGGGAGGGCAAGTATGAAAAGCTCGTTAAGTGTCTGAACCGGCGTGTCATTTATTATACCAAGATTTACACCCAGACGCACCTGTGACAAAAGATGCATCGCCTCTTCGGATGACAGCATTCTTGCCATCCTAAGCATGGCGTATGAGCGCCATACCCTGTCTTCCAGTTGTTTCCTGTTATCCGTTATCAAGGCCTCTCTCGCCATGCGTTCATAGGTTGTGATTCTTGGAACCACACTCTCCATTACCTCAATGATTTCTATCTCCGACTTTCCCAGGGTAAACTGGTTTGAAATCTGGTAGAGGTCGCCAAGCACCTGTGTGCCTTCTCCATACAGCCCTCGTACTATCAACCCCAGCTTCCCGACGGCATTAAAGACCTTATCTATGTGATGGGTAAGCCCAAGCGCAGGCAGGTGCAACATGACGGACGCCCTCATGCCCGTTCCGACGTTTGTCGGACAGGCCGTCAAGTAACCGAGAGTGGGGCTGAAGGCATATTTCAACTCCTTCTCCAGGATGTTGTCTATCTCGTCTATTACCTTCCAGGCTGCACGAAGCTCAAAGCCTGACCGTATGACCTGGATTCTCAGGTGGTCCTCCTCATTGACCATGACGCTGATGGTCTCGGACCTGCCGAAGGCCACACCGCGCTCGCCGTCTCCACCGGCGTGTTCCCTGCTTATCAGGCGTCTTTCCATCAAGAATAGTCTGTCAACTGCACTTATGTCTGAAAGTCTTATATAATGGAGGTCTTTTGTGTCCTTCGTATCCTTAATCTTTTCCCTTATAAGGCGCTCTATCTCCCTTTTCTGCTCGACGTTGGCCCTGCTGAGAAAAGGGAAGCTCGCAAGGTTGCGCGCCAACCTTATCCTTGTGCTTATCACGGTGTCGGCCTCAGGGCCCGTGCCCCTCAGCCAGTCACCTGTTTTATTGTAAAGTTCTCTTAGCATCATCACTCCCAGAGAGTGCAAATATACGGTCGCGTATCTTGGCGGCCTTCTCGTAGTCTTCTTTCTCGACCGCTTTGTCCAACTCCCTCCTTAGCTGAAGCACTTCGTTCTTGACAACCAACTCCTTGCCAGCACGGCTGGGCACCTTGCCTATGTGCCGCAAAGAACCGTGCATCTTATCAAGCAGCGGCGCAAGGCCTTTCTTAAAGGCCGTATAATCCATAGGGCAACCGAGCCTGCCACTCGAACGAAATTCCAGGTACGACATCCCGCAGGCCGGACAGACCGTCTTGGACATCTCCCCAATCTCAGGCGCAACCTGGTTTATAAGGTTGGTGAGGATGTCCATTGGAGAAGGCATCTTCACCAGTTGATTGTTCAGATTATGAGCACAATCGTCACAGAGGTGCTGCTCTTTCTTTTCGCCACCAGAGATCTCGGTGAGATGCACAGTGGCATGTTTCTTGTTACACGACTCACACTTCATTTCGATCGAACCCTTCTGATGATAAACGGACCCTCGCTAGATTCTTAAAGGCCGTGGTTATCTCTTCTCCCACTTCATGAGGTCGACAACCTCGGCTAACGACATATTGCCCTTTTTTATTTCCGCCCTTATTCTGTTTTCCTTCTCCAGCCAGTCCATTGCATGGTTTGCCATCTCTTCGGCCTGTCTGGCCGGCACTACCATTAAACCGTCGTCATCACCAACAATCCAATCACCGCCACTTATTGTTATTCCCGATATGTTTACCTGAACCCCTATCTCGCCAAATCCCTTCGGCTCGCCGGCGTTCGGCATTACCCGTCTGGCAAAGACCGGAAATTTCAGTTCGCGTATCTCGCTGGTGTCTCTCACCGCACCGTTTATAACCACTCCCGCCAGGCCCTTCTGAATGGCGCTTAAAGTCGCCAGCTCGCCCCAGACTGCGGGACCCACCCCACCGGCATCTATTACCAGCACCTGCCCTTCCTCTGCAGCGTCTATGGCCTCGACTGGTTTGGCCCAGTCACCGGGATAGCATCTCACCGTAAGGGCCCTTCCCACCATCTTTGTCCCTTTGGTGATTGCCTCAAGCCCGGCCAGTCCGGAAGCGCGGTGACTCCCGTCCGATATGTTAGACGTGGAGACCTTGAGTAATACCTCCTTTACCCCGTCCCCGGAGACCCTTTTGTAAAACT
>JAUXLO010000167.1 GCA_030623665.1 Planctomycetota bacterium | reverse complement strand
TCGTACACGAACAGGTCAGAGCCTCTAATAGAATTTTATCAGATTGCGCGGTCCCGCACAAGCCCTTGGCCTGCTGTTTGTAAGTGTCTTGAGAACAGCCATTAGGCGTACCCTGCGGCCTTATTCTGCAATATATTATTACAATGCACGTCCCACTATTTCTTTCTAGGGTGAGTCCGATTCGAGCTCTTCTTTGCTAATCTCATATCCTTGATGCTGACCCCTTCCCACGTCCACTTTAGTAACAGGGCGAATCTTGTAGAAATTGCCGTCTTCGTCCTGAAGTACTGTGGGTCCGTGGCCGGTGTAGATTATGGCGCCTTCCGGAATATCCTCCCCCTCATACAGGGGCACCCACTCCCTGCTGCCCGGCAACTTCATCTCAATCATCTTTTCTACCTCTTCCTCGGAGAGTACTTTCTCTCCTCCTGGTCGCAGCGTCACTGTCAGCCATCTTTCCTCCCCATCCGAGCCGGCGCCCTTAGAATAGATTCTATAGACCGTCAACCCCGAAGACGGCGGCTTTTCTACGTCAACACTTGCTCCCTTTCCCTCTGCCTGCGACCCTTTTTCGGCTCCAACACCCATTTTCTGCTTGACGTCCTTCAGGGAAGGCGCCTTCTCAAGCGCACCCTTCAGCCGGCCCATGGCACCGGAAGCCCACCCCTGTTGTTCCTTCTCTTCAATGTAGCCCTCCTCGGCCAGGAAATTGCTCTTTTCCTGAAGCTCCATGAACTTTATGTCCGATGGAATGTTGCTGTTGTAAATCTCATCAATCTCCGCCAGCGTGTTCCCATAGGCGTAATAATCTCTAAAAAGGTCTTTCATGTCATTTGACAGCCCTTCGGGCGGAGAGGGCGACGCCTCTGCTATTGGGCTCGGCTCAGGCACTGCGCACCCCGGCTGTTTGTTAAGCTTACGGCCGTTTATTTCCATCCAATTTACAAGACTTTCCGTAATCGATCCATAATAGTCATCCACAAGCCCTTAAGGCACCTCACCCACAGTCTCGGACTCTGATGATTGTAGGGCATATACGTCGCCACAATAAAAGGCCTGGACGTTTAGCAGTATAAGAAACGCAAGAAGGGCAAGAATTTTTGCCATTTTAGTTTCTCCTCACTAATTGAAGGGCCTTAACTAAACACATAGTGTCTAAAATTAAAGCCGCGGCCCCCGTGCCCCAGCCTATTCTACGCATATTGCCCCTTATATCAATTCTAATAAATCTCTGCTCAAAGGCTGTCGGCCTGGCCCTGTACCGCAACCTGTTTCAGACCGGGCAGGGTCTACCGGCAAAAGACGTTGCTTTTTCGCCCTGGATTGATAGAATAACCCTTGTTCCCAATGACCGTTACAAAGAACAAGATTCGCAGGCGCTAGAGACATGCATGGGCCAATACATCTAGCCGTCCTCCTCTCCGGTACCGGCAGAACCCTACAGAACATCTTCGATAAAATCGACGAAAGCGCACTGGATGCCCGTGTTGAGGTGGTTATCGGTAGCCGCGCTGGCGCCTTCGGCCTCGAGAGGGCCAAGAACCGCGGTATACCCACGGTCGTGGTCGAGGAAAAAGGGTGCAAGGACGTAAAGGAATTCAGTGATCGGATTACCGCCCACTTGAACAAACACAGGGTAGACCTGGTAATAATGGCGGGGTTCAACTGCCTGTATAAGATTCCTGACGAATATGCGGGCAAGGTCATGAATATCCATCCGGCCCTAATACCTTCGTTCTGCGGGAAAGACCTTTGGGGCGAGAAGGTGCATAAGGCCGTGCTCGACTACGGTGTCAAGGTCTCAGGCTGCACCGTGCATTTTGCAGACAACACGTATGATAACGGCCCCGTAATCCTCCAGCGGGTTGTTCCCGTTATTAACGGCGATACACCCGATACTCTGGCAGAGAGGGTCTTCAAAGAGGAGTGCGTGGCCTATCCTGAGGCGATACGCCTGTTCCAACAGGGCAGACTCAGGCTAGAAGGCAGAAAGGTCTGCATCCTCCCCTAAAAGACATGTATATCTATGAGAAAGAAGTACTCCCCGATGGACTACGCCTGATTTCCATACATATGCCGCATATACACTCGGTGGTGGTCGCGGCATACATCGGCATCGGGTCGCGTTACGAAGAGGACGAAAAACTCGGTCTGTCTCACCTCCTGGAGCACATGCTCTTCAGAGGTCCAAGGGGATTTAAAGATTCGCTTGAGCTGCTGCAGGCGGTAGATGACATCGGCGGCGATATAGACGCATACACCTCTCCAGAACACTCCGCCATAATAATTCAGGTACATAAGAAGCACAGCAAGAGGGCGCTTGAGATACTGGGAGCCCTGGTTTTAGGCGGAAATTTCAGAGAAGAGGATCTAAACACAGAGAAACAGATCGTCCTGGAAGAGACCAGCCAATTCATGGACGAAAAGGGCGACTACGTATGCCTTGACGACCACTCATACGCCCTTATGTGGAAGACCGACTCACGGGACTACGTCTCGTTCGGTGAGAAAAAGACTATCGCCGGCATATTGAAGGCAGACTTGGATGAACACTACGCCAGGTTCTTCGTGCCTGAAAACGTCGTATTGTGCATAAGCGGCAACTTCTATAAAGAAGACGTTAAAAACTGGGTAGTGGATGCGTTTGGCGGGTTCTGTGGCAAACTGACTGCAAGTAAACCCATTCTAACAGTAGAACAGAAGGCGCCCAGATGCCTCTTTAAAAGGACTTCCTCACAGACGACACACTTCAAACTCTGCCATAAGGCCTATCCGTACAAACACCCGGACGTCCTGATAACACTGCTCATTGCCGACGTCCTGGGAGGCGGCATAAGCTCAAGACTCTCGTCCAACATAAGAGAGCGCCTTGGCCTGGTCTACGATATTGCCTCCTACCCCACGCTCTTCTCGGACGTAGGTTCGGTTGATATCTATACGTCCACAAAGAAGGCGAACTTCGAGAAAACCGTTACCGCCGTGATGAACGAGGTAAAGGGGCTCGTAGATGGCGGAATCTCACAAAAGGAACTGATGCGGACAGAGGAAAGGGTTTTTGGGCAGATGCAGTTTACGATGGACAGTCCCCTCGGCATGGCCAACTGGTTTGGGACGGAGGAGTTACTGGTAGAACCCAAAAAGCCCGACAGGCCGGAGATTCAGGCGCAGAAGATACACAATATAACACCGGAAGAGGTCTCGAGGGTAATCCAGGAGATATTCACCCCTGAGAGACGTAATCTGGCCGTAGTAGGCCCCGTCGGTTTGTGGGGAAGAAAAAGGGTGAAGAGGCTGCTCGAGTGACAGCTCCTTAAAAGTGACCCCTGAAACGCCTACTGTATCGGTATCAAGCCAACCTATAAGCAAAAAAAGAGGGATAGGTATGTAAAGGACGCGTCCTCTCTACATACTACCCCTCTCTACTACTCCCGCAATAAAAAATAGCGGGACAAAAGAAATTTCCCCTCCTTCCAGGGTAGCCTGGCTACAGTGCCTTCATGACCTCCACAAGGTCCTGGAGTTCCTGCTGACTCAGATGTGCGGTAACACCATGCTTGTCCACCTTGTTGATGGAGTTATCTATGGTGCTCATCAGGTCGACCGCACTGCCGTCATGGAAATACGGCGCCGATGCATAGATGTCCCTCAACGTCGGGGTGTCAAACTCCTTGACCAGGTCAAGACCTATGATCGGCACACTATACTCCTCACCATACGGGTCTACTCCCGCATCATGGGCCTTGAGGTTGAAGACTTTGCCAGGCGTCGACCTGAAGCCGGCACTGCCTAGACGGCCCGTCCCTACGTCATGCGTCTGACCGTCACCAAACATGCCCCTCTTGTCCATCGGGTCGCCAGGATGACAGTTGTCGCAGCCTATCTTCGGGTCATA
>JAUXLO010000049.1 GCA_030623665.1 Planctomycetota bacterium | reverse complement strand
CCGCAGAGTCCAGGAAGGCCCACGCCTGCAGGTACTGCCACCTCGGCGTAGACCACAGGGAGTGGGAGATGTATAACAGTTCCATGCACGGTATACTCCATTCCGAGGAAATAGCCATACAGGACTGGACGAAGCCCCTGAAGAAGGGCAACCACAGGGTGCCTGCCTGTGCCTACTGCCACATGCAGGATGGTGACCACAACGTCCAGAGGTTTGGGACGATCTACAGTGATATGGGTATGTTTGAGGTAGACCGTGGCGCCCCGAAATGGCAGGCAAAGAGAGAGGCATGGGTAAAGAAGTGTATGGACTGCCATTCTCCCAACTTTGCAAGAGACCAGTTGAGGTCAATGGACTACGGTGTAAGGCTGAGCTTCACCAAGTGGCGTGAGGCCGCTAACATAATTGTCGGTTGCTACCTCGGCGGTGAGCTGGACCCCATGCCTACGGACCTTGCACCAGACTGGTACGGGCACTATACCTTTAGTCTGTTGCCCGGCGGTGACCCCAGGTTCTATAACGTCTCGGAGCTGGAGAGGTTAGGGCTTGAGTTCATCTGCTACCAGACGGCCCAGGTATACAAGGCCCTGGCCCATATGGCCATTTACAACGCCACGTACGGTACGGGTGGTGCCTTTCAGCAGGACCGTATGCTGGTCCAGATAAAGGCAGAGGCCAGCCGTCTGAAGAGGTTTAAGGCCCTTGAGGCACAGGCCGGTATCGAGTTCAAGCCACAGGAGTTCTGGAAGCATGGCGAGTACACCGACCTCCTCTTAGGTTGGCAGAGAAAAGAAGGCGACGTAGACCTGGCCTGGTTCCAGAGGACTGATATACCGCATCGTAACAATGCCGATTCGGGATTAGGTGCCGGAGAATAGTAAGGCTGGAATCGTTTGCTGAAGATCAGGAGGGTAGCAGACATTTTCTGCTACCCTCCTGTCATTTTGGTGCAGAAGAGTAATCTGGGAGGTATTTGGTATTATGCGAACAGACGTTGCAAAATCTATAACAAGAGAGAAACCGTCGGGCGAAAAGGGGCGCTTCGGAAGGTTTGGCGGTCGGTACGTTCCAGAAACGCTGATGCCCGCCCTTGAGCAGCTTGAGCAGGAGTTTTATGCCGCTAAAAAGGATAAGGAGTTCCAAAGAGAGCTAAATTACTACCTAAAGGAATATGTGGGGAGGCCATCGCCTCTGTATCTGGCCGAAAGGCTGGGGAAGCTTCTGGGTGGTGTGAAGGTATATCTAAAGCGGGAAGATTTAAACCACACAGGCGCCCATAAGATAAATAACACATTAGGTCAGGCCCTCCTTGCGAAAAGGATGGGCAAGCGACGAATAATTGCGGAGACCGGTGCAGGGCAGCACGGTGTGGCCACCGGCACGGCAGCCGCCATGTTCGGCATGGAGTGCGAGGTCTACATGGGAGAGGAGGACATGCGGCGTCAGTCCCTGAACGTATTCCGTATGAAACTGCTCGGCACAAAGGTAATTCCCGTCAAAACGGGTTCTAAGACACTGAAGGATGCCACCAACGAGGCCCTGAGGGATTGGATGGCCTCGGTAAGAGATACGCACTACATAATAGGCTCTGTAGTTGGCCCACATCCATACCCGCTCATGGTAAGGGAGTTTCAGACCATAATTGGAAGGGAAGCAAGGGAACAAATCCTGGAGAAAGAGGGCCGTCTTCCAGACTGTTTGATTGCCTGTGTGGGAGGCGGCAGCAATTCAATAGGGCTGTTTCATCCGTTTATCGGGGATGAAGCCGTAAGGATGATAGGAGTAGAGGCTGGTGGTCTTGGTTTAAATGTCGGCGAGCATGCAGCTACACTCTCCCACGGTGAGGTGGGGGTGTTGCACGGCAGCATGAGCTATGTGCTGCAGGACGAGGACGGTCAGACCCAGGCGGTTCACTCTATCTCGGCAGGGCTGGATTATCCCGGTGTGGGCCCTGAGCATAGTTATCTCAAGGACATAGGCAGGGTGGAATATGTGTCTATGACCGATGCCGAGGCCCTGGAGGCATTTCAGGTCTGCGCCAGGTCGGAGGGTATAATTCCTGCCCTTGAGGCGGCCCATGCCCTCGCCTATGTCATTAAGAACGCATCCTCTTTTGGCGGGGATGCCATAATCCTCATCTGTCTCTCGGGAAGCGGGGACAAGGACTCCTTTGAGGCGGCGGCGAAGTTGGGGATGAAGATTTAGTCCACCAGCGCATGGATAACAGGATTGACCAGAGGTTTAGGCTGTTAAGGAGTAAAAAGGAACCCGCCTTTATCCCATTCATAACCGCCGGCGACCCAGACCTCGAGGTAACCGGGGGTCTCATCCTGGAACTCGAGAGGCGTGGCGCCGACATTATAGAGTTGGGCATCCCATTTTCAGACCCCATCGCCGACGGCCCCGTAATCCAGGCCTCCTACTATAGGGCACTTATCCGGGGACTGAAGCTGGCGGACGTCCTCCGCTTCGTTAAGGAGATAAGAAGGCAAACCGACATCCCCCTTGTCGCCATGGTGTCATACAGCATTGTGTTCAGAACCGGTGCGGAGAAGTTTGTGGATAGTGCAGGGGAGGCCGGTTTTGATGGTGCCACCATACCAGACCTGCCTGTAGAAGAGAGCGAAACGGTGGTTCGTGCTGCAGAGGGGAAAAACTTCCGCATAGTCTGTTTCGTTGCTCCAACCACCAGTTCCGACCGCATGGCCCAGATCGCAAAGAACACCCAGGGTTTCCTATACTATATGTCTGTGGTGGGGATAACCGGTGTAAGGGGTAGCTTGCCTAAAGACATGGTAAAAAATGTACAGAAACTAAAGGGTATGACGGACAGGCCCGTTGCGATCGGCTTTGGTATCTCTACGCCCGAACAGGCCAGGGCAGTAGGTAAGGTGGCCGATGGTGTGATAGTGGGCAGTGCCTTGATAAAAGAGGCAGAACGCAGTGCGGGTAAACCGGCGTCTGAGATTATAAGCGCGGTTGGACAACTCGCAGGGCGACTGTCTGCCGGCGCTAAAGGTAAGCTAAAGGCATCGTAAATGGCTTGAACGTGGTTTTAGGTATTTGCGATGCCCCTGATGTTTCGCAGGGTGGGGCCAGGAGTCTTAATGGACAAAACGGATATAGCGTCAATACCTGTTGAGATAGCCCCCGGCGTTTTCTGGGTCGGAGTACTGGACCGCGAGCGCACTATCTTTGACAGTTTTATGAGCCTTCCTTACGGGACTACTTACAACGCCTATCTTGTTGTAGGGAGCTATCTCCTCATGACATACAGGGCAGTTAACGAGTTCCAACATATCACGTCTTTTGTCTTATGTAAATAGACATGTAAATAATATGGAGACGGTATCTTACGCTTCCAACACCATTATACGGCCTTTTGTCTGGCCGGTCGAATCTTCCCGGAATGTGTATTTGATGCCGGCATCAGACCGGATTTGGGGCATTCTTTAGAGTAAAAAGTGGTTTTTTTATTGACATTTATTAGGACATCTCTATACTGTATCCTCTTATCAATCGAGACATAACAATACAGACATTTATAGCATAGCAGTATGATAGAAAGGAGGTGTAAAGCTATTGGGGAAAGGAGGAGGAGTTAAAGGGTCTATGAGTGTTAGATCTAAAAAAGGAGGAGGACTTTTTAACATGCCTAAGACGTTGAAGGCACTGCTAATCCTGAGTATAGTTACAGGCCTGTGCTTCTTTAGTTCCTTCAACCGTGGGTTTGATAACGACGTATACGCTGTAGAGATTATTACCCACTGGGTACCCCATGAGGTCTATGGTATGCCGGGAGAACCGGATAATTCTGGTAAGATATTTTTCTCCGGTCTTGCCGCCAAATACATGGGTGCACCGAAGGGCGGACCGCCATGGCCTGGTAAGTACAGCAAGTTCTATAGGACGTTACCCGCCTATCGTTATTATATTCCTGATGGTATGTACAACAGGGATGACCTTCGCCCACCGAACCCTATAAAGGGTGTATTCCGTAACGAGCAGTGTGTGGGCTGTCATGAGGTCTTGACCCCTGGAATCGCAAGGGATTGGAAGATGAGCAGGCACGCTACAGTGGAGCCTGCACCGGTAGGCTGTCCTACCTGTCACAACTCTGACCACCAGAAGCTGCATATGCCCAGCTCAAAGACCTGCGGCACAGAGGATTGTCACTCCACACAGTATACCCAGCAGAGTGAGGGCGGTATCGGTTCTCACGGGTCCTGTTCGAGCTTTGCCCAGGTGGAGTGTGCATGGTCTATCGAGAGGCCGCCTGGAGATACCGCTGGTTGTGTGCTTTGCCATACCAGTGCTGAGGAGAGGTGCTCTACTTGCCACGCGAGGCACCGCTTCGACCCCAGGACAGCCAGAAAGTCTGAACAGTGTAAGGCCTGCCACTGGGGTAAAGACCACCGTGACTGGGAGGCCTATGATATATCCATTCACGGCGTAGTATATCAGACCGGCAAATGGGACCCGAAGCTCTTTGACTGGGAACAGAAGCTCTCAGAAGCAACTTACACGGGACCAACGTGCGCATACTGTCACATGCGTGGCGGTCACCACAACGTGCAGAAACTGTCCACGGTCTACACAAGTATGGGTATGTCTATGTGCGACCGTGGTGCTCCCCTCTGGAAGGAAAAGAGGGATACATGGGTATCAGTCTGTGACGATTGTCACTCACCCAGATTTGGCCGGGAGATCCTTCAGTGCATGGATGAGGCTGTGAAGGATGCCGCCCTTAAGTATCGTGAGACCTTCAAGGTTGCAGAGGATCTCTACAGGGACGGTGTACTCGACCCCATGCCCAAGGATCTGGCACCAGACTGGGCTGGTCAGCACGTATGGAGTCTTAAGATAGGTGCTTACCACGGTAATGAGTTTGGTGGCGACACGGGTCAGTCTGGTGAGTTCAGGATGTCCAACTGCTCCAACGTAGAGCGTCTGTGCTTCGAGAGTGTTGGTTACTGGCAGACCTATATCTTCAAGGGTATGGCCCACGGTAGCTGGAACGACGCCACATACTGCGACGGCTCCTTTGGTATGGACCGCTGGCTGGTGGACGTCAAGACCCAGGCATCCAGGGCCAGGAGGCTTGCCGCCCTTGAGAAGAAGGTCGGAATCACCTGGGTTCCAGAAGACTTCTGGAAACACGGTGAATGGCTTGACCAGCTCAGCGGCTGGAAGATTGTCAGAGAGTATCCTGGCAAGACCATCTTCGACCTCTGCCCCGATCCGGGCTGGCTGGACACGCATCACGCACCGGCAGCAGAGGTGGAGTACATCGAGAGGACGCTTAAGGCGCTCGGTATGAAGGCCGGTAAGCACTCGGTTCATCATGAAGAGCACGAACACGGGCACGAGTAACACCTGTAGACGTGCCGTTATGATGTCAGGTGTATTCATTTGGTTTAAATGAAGTGTTTTGTTGGTTAATCAAGAGCTGCACAGATAAGGTTTTTGCCTCTGTGCAGCTCTTTTTTTATAGAATGGAGTTTTATATTGTGATGAGAACAACGCTTTCGATAACCCTGGGTCTGCTCCTTATATGTCAGATATTCGCCGGCCTGAGTGCGGCGGCAGGCGGAGGTTCTGCCCTCCACAAAGACGTTGCAAGGGATTACTATAAAAAGGGCCAGTATGATAAGGCCATAAATGAGTACAAAGAGTGGCTCAAAAAGAATCCGTTTGACCCGGAGGGCTTTCTGGAACTGGGTCGAAGCTATGCGGCCAGGGGTCAGTACGAAGAGGCAGTGGAAGAGTATAAGCAGGCGCTGAAGTTCTATCCGGGCTACTCCGAGGTGCACATGAATTGTGCAGAGGCATATTTTAGACTGGGCGATATGGAGAAGGCCGAATATGAGTATCATCAGGTAATCAGGAACAATCCAACGATGGTAGAGGCCTATTATTGGCTGGCAGTTATACTTAATATGCAGGGGAGGCATGAGGATGCCATCGAGCAGTGCAGGAGGGCCGTTAAGAAGGACCCTCAGTATGCCGAGGCGTATGTTGCAATGGGCCTCGGCCATTACAAGAGTGGTGATCTAGATGAAGCAATAAAGAACTGTAAGGAATCACTGAGACTGAAACCTGAGTTGATAGAGCCTCACCGGACGCTGGGTTTTGCGTACGCTGATAAGGGTATGGTAGATGAAGGCATGGGCGAGTTCAGGATTGTACTGAATGCAATTCCCGATGACGTGGAGGCGCACCTGTGGCTTGGGAAATCGCTGGCCAAAAAGGGCCGAAAAGACGAGGCCGTAGAGGAGTATAAAAAGATTCTTTCAATAAAACCGCGACATGCAGATGCCCATTATTACCTTGGCCGTAGCTACTTTGAGAAAGGTCTCATTGATGAGGCAATCGGGGAATATAAGGGTACGATAGAAGTTGTCCCTGAACACCCCGAGGCGCACACCGCGCTGGGAATGGCGTATAGCCGGAACAGGGCATTTGGAGAGGTTCTTGCAGAGTTTAAGAAGGCGGTAGATATAAAACCCTTACAGCCGGACGAGTTCATTGCTGCCATGAGTGAGGCAGTTAATTCCAACCCCAATGACGCAGAGGCCCAGGTCTACCTCGGCATAGCGCTGGCTGAAAAGGGGAGATTGGACGAGGCTATCGCGTTTTACACAAAGGCGGTTTCATTAAGTCGTTATTATGCCGATGCCCATTACCGTCTGGGTCTGGCATATCAGGAGAAAGATCTTCTGGAAGAGGCTGCTGCGGAATTCAAGCAGGTCGTATCCATAAACCCAAAATACACAGATGCCCACAAGGAGCTCGCCAATACATACGATAGAATTGGCGCCCCTGAGGACGAGTATACTATATGGACAAATGCCGTAGAACGCGACCCTGACGACCCCAAGACACATCTGGGGCTTGGTATGTACTTCCACCGTATGAACAACATTGAGGCCGCAAAAGAGGAGTATGAGAGGGTACTGGAACTGGACCCTTATAACCCGAGTGCATACTATAACCTAGGTGTGATGAACCAGGACTTGCAGCTTCCGGAGAGGGCAATACCCTACTATGAGAGGTGCATTGAGCTTAAGCCACAGTACGATAAGGCCTATTTTAACCTCGCCCTTGCGTATCAGGATCAGGAGAGGTATGAGGAGGCGATAGCGGAATACGAGAGAGCCCTGGGGATCAATCCTGACTATGCTCAGGGCCGGGTAAATCTTGGCCTTCTCTACTATACGCAGGACATGTTTGACGAGGCCCTGCTGCAATTTAACAAGGCCCTGGAGGTTGATCCAGACCTGGCAGAGGCCCACTACCTTGTCGGGGTAATCTATGGTAAAAGGGGAGAGTTAGACGAGGCCCTTGAGAGGACCAGAAAGGCGCTGGAGCACGACCCGGAGCACGTCCATGCCCATTTCAATCTGGCTACCATCCTCTACATGAAGGGTGAGCTGGAGGAAGCCATGAAGGAATATAAAGCGACCATACTACTAAGCAGGACGTATGCCGATGCCTACTACAACGTCTACAAGATATACGAGGAGTGGGGCATGAGGGCAGAGGCGGAGGGCTACCGTGTGCAGTACGATAAGGCCAAGGCGACACAAAGAGACGCCACGGGGACTGCGCGTAAGGTCATTGAGGAACGGGAGCTACTGCCAGACCCAAGCGCCTACGTAAGATAAGAAGAGTGGATCAGGGACGGCGCATCTCACTGTATGATGTTCTTTACTCGGCCTCTGCAAGCGTGCGAAAGCCAACGGCCTTGTTCCTTTCATCCGGTCTGCCGTAAGACCTCTTTGTGCATCTGAGTTGATACGCAGAATTAGCGAATAGAGAGCCCCCCCGCATGGACCTCACTCCGGTAGGCTTTTCCGGCCCCTTGGGGTTGGATGTTGGGCCTCTTTTATAATAATAACGGTCAAACCAGTCGCTACACCACTCGATCGCGCCGCCTGCCATGTCGTAACATCCGAAGACACTCTTGCCCTGCTCGTAGCTGCCGACCGTTAGAGGTCCCGTTGCCCCCCAGTTGACCCTTGAGGCACTGAAGACGTCACCCCAGGGAAACCGCCTGCCGTCGGTGCCCCTTGCCGCCTTTTCCCATTCCGCCTCAGTGGGGAGCCGCTTTCCGGCCCATGCAGCGTAGGCATAGGCGTCATACCAGTCCACCCTTATTACGGGAAAATCAGGGTGGTCGAAGTATCTATCTTCATACCACTTCTCGGGTGTATGGTCTTTATTCCTGGGTTCATCCGGGTAACACTTGCTATGGTCCCCCGTCTTACGAACGTACTCCAGAAACTCCCAGTACTGTGCGTTGGTTATCTCATGCTTGTCTATGTAAAAGGCGTCCAGGTAAACCTCTTTTTGGGGGGTCTCCTCTAACCGCGCATTCTGGCTCATTTCCTCCCTGTATTTACTTCCCATAAAAAAGGTACCTGCCGGTATGATAACCATTTCCTCCCATTTAGCCTTGTTTTCCTCCAAGGCCTTCGTCATTATTTCGCTTCTACGCGCTTCCTTGTCCTGGAGCCTCTTCTCCTTCTCCCAGGGCTTTAGGCCAATCTCCGCCTTCTCCAGTGCGTCCACGTAGCGTTCTATCCGTTCCCTTGCCTCGGTATTCTCGTAGGGTATCAGGGTGAGAGATTTGTCCAGATGCTTAAGGGCGGTCTTTTTGTCCCCCAGCTGCCAGTACACCCCGCCAAGCTTGTAGTGCAGAGACGGGTTTGAGGGATCCAACTCCAATGCCTTTAGATATTCAGCAAGCGACTCCTCAAACAACGCATCTTCTCTCAGTTGGTCCGCCTTCTCTAATTGCTCATTGGCCAGTTCCTTAAGTTGTTCCTGGCCGATCTCCTCCGGTATGATTTCTGATTCCCCGGCCAAGTTAGATTCCAGTTTAACACCGTCATTGCGGCAGAATGTCTCGCCGGGCTGGCCCTTCCGTCCGCATTTGGGGCAGATAAGTTCCGCTTCCACGGCCTCCAGTTCCGAGCCGTCTTTTCCGCAGAATTTCTCATCCTTCAGATATATCTGGCCGCAGGCTGGACACCTTTGCGTCTTCAGCATTTCGGTCCCAGACCGTGTTAAAGACGTTGACATGCATATGGTTACGACAAATAGCACACACAAAAAAAACCTCATCCCTTTGACCTCCAACAACTTGAACAGAACTATATAGTGAGACCATGATAACCGGCCTAAACATCTATTATTACCATAATGTCACCGAAAATCAACACGCTAAAAACACTTGAAACCAGCCGTGTCGTTGTGGTAAAATCTCTACCTCTCAGAGCTTAACCTGAACCTAGCTGAATAAAGAGGAGGGGTTTCATGGCAGAAGAGGACATGCCAAAGGAAGATAGACCCGAAAAGGAGAGGGCAGGAGAAGATACGTGTGGATGTTGGAGAACGGAGGCCATAACAAAGGCCATAGAGTGGGTAAAACAGAATAAAAAGACAACAGTAATTGGCCTTGGTGTTTTCCTGCTGGCCTTCGGCCTTTTCAATCTGCAGATGTACCACTACTCCGAGACCGTCCAGTTTTGCGGTAAGCTATGCCATGAGATGGATATACATTATACCTCCTTCATGGAATCGAAACATCACAACGAACACGTGCATAACTGTCATGAATGCCACGTGGGGGCCGGGCTGGGCGGCTTCCTCCATGCAAAGCTCAGTGATGGTACGCATGATACCATTGAACACATAAAGGGGACGTTTGCCGACGGCAGGATTATAGAGATTGCGGAGGACAGTATACCGGTAGTAAACAGCAACTGCGTGAGATGCCATTCCGAAGGGTACACAAAGGACGAAACACACCTGCCCGGGCGCGGTGATGGG
>JAUXLO010000078.1 GCA_030623665.1 Planctomycetota bacterium | reverse complement strand
TTTTACCACCCTCTCAAGCCGTATGCCAGCCATGTCTACTCCTTGACGGAACCCGCCGTTAGGCCCGTGACTATGCGCCCCTGAAAGACCACGACCATTAATACCAGTGGCACGGTGACTATAATAGAGGCGGCGGCTATGTCCCCCCACGGCACCTCATGCACCCCCGGGAATAGGGCAATACCCACGGGGATGGTCCTGGTAGCGTAAGTCGTGGTAAAGCTCAATGCGAAAAGGAACTCGTTCCAGGAATAGATGAAGACCAGTATAGCCGCCGTAACGATGCCGGGGATTGCCAGGGGAAAGATTATTTTGTAAAGGGTCTGAAGTGGTGTACAGCCGTCAACCCTTGCCGCCCTGACCAGGTCATCGGGTATCTCCCTGAAAAAACTGGTCATTATCCAGATGCTCAGCGGCAGGGCGAACGTGGAGTATGGGAATATGAGGGCCGCATAGGTGTCCCTCAGCCCCAGGGCGCGTATTATGATATAGAGCGGGGTGACAATCGAGATGGGCGGGAACATGGATATGGCAAGCACCATTCCCAGCACCAGGATCTTGCCCCTGAACCTCAACTTGGCGAGGGCGTATGCGGTCAAGGAGCCTATAGTTATGCAGAAGACGGTGGTGCATGAGGCCACGATGAAGCTGTTTAATATTATCCTCGCAAAGGGCTGTTCGCGGAACACGGAAGGGTAGTGAGAAAGGTCGACCCCGGTAGGGAGGACGGGCGGCAGTGACGCCAGCTCCCCGGACGGTTTCAGGGATGTGATGAACTGCCATATATAGGGCGCAGTACTCCACGCAACAATCAACCCCAGCAGCATGCAAAACCCTGAAATCCTAAGTATCCCGTTACCCCGCTGGCTCATATCAAGTTTCCTTATCTTATGGAGGTCTCGTCAAGCAGTAAGTCTCATATATCCACCTAAGAATCTTATATACAACAGGCTAATCACCATGACGCAAAGGAAGGTGATAACGGATACGGTAGAGCCGTAACCGAACTGGAGGGTCTGAAACATAAGTTTATAGGCGTATCCGCTGAGCATCTCGGTCTTGTTCCCCGGGCCGCCGCCGGTGAGCACGTACACGGTGTCGAAAATCCTGAAGGCATCAAGCGTCCTGAACAGCAGCGCTATAAGTATGGTGGGCCTGAGCAGCGGGAGTGTGACGTGCCGGAATCTGCGCCAGGCGCCTGCGCCGTCCACCCTGGCCGCCCTGTAAAGGTCATCCGGGATGACCTGCAGACCCGCAAGTAACAACAGGGCCACAAACGGGGTGGTCTTCCACACGTCGGCCAGAATAACCGCATGGATGGCAATATACTTGTTTCCCAACCAGTTGACGTTTGCGGATATCAGACCGCATTCCCTCAGCAGATAATTCATAATCCCAAAATCCGGATTAAATATCCACTGCCACATCTTGGCTGATACCACGGTAGGCACAACCCACGGGATGAGCACCACTGCGCGCATCATGCCCCTGCCCGGAAAGGCCTTGTGTATTGCCAGGGCAACCACCAGACCGAAAAACAGCTCAAGGGTTACAGAGACGGTCGTAAAGTAAAACGTGTTGAATAAGCTATTCCAGAACCGGGGGTCGCCCAGCAGGTGCGCATAATTGTCCAGCCCTACAAATTCAGAGATGTGAAAGATGAGCATCTTCCTGTGGAGGCTTAACCACAGGACGGAGATTATGGGATATATCGCCACACACAGGATTACCACAATAGTGGGAGCCATCAAGAGCAGGGCCAGCCCTGCATCCGGTGTGAAAAAAGGGGTTCGCCGGTATTGCACGTCAGCTCCTCTGGTTCCAGAATCGCGCCAGTTCCAGTATATACGCTATCTCCTCTTCCCCCCGGGCCAGTGCCCTCCGGGGTGTTCGTATCCCGTTAATGGCCGCGCTGAACTCCGACTGGAGTACCTGCGATATCATCGAATAAAAGGGTGTAACAGGCCTTGGCCTCGCATTTACGATAATCGGATACAACTCTGCGATGAATGGCTGCTTATCAGTCAAATCCGGGTCGGAATACACCGCCTTTCTGGTGGGCTTAAACCCGGCACCGAGGGCGAGGTCTCTTTGTGACCGATAGCTGGTCATGAACTCGATAAATCTCCACGAGACGTCATGATTACGGGAGTATTTATTTATCCCCAGTTGCCATCCACCCAGGGTTGCCACACCTGAATTGCCGGTAAACGGCGGCATGGCCACCACACCGACCAGACCCCTTACCTTTGAGCCTTCCTCCTGGAAGAGGTTCCAGGCATAGGGCCAGTTCCTCATATACAGTGCCCGGCCACGACCGAAGGTATGTCGCGTGGACTCCTCGTTTGCAGTGGTAACCAGTGCGGGAGAGACCTTATTTTCATAGATAAGGTCACGCATAAAACCCAGTGCGTCCGCCACCCTGGGGTCCTTGAGCCGGCAGTTGCCTTCTCTATCCAGAATCTGCCCTCCATTACCCCTTATGAACTCAAGCGCCACACACACCAACCCCTCGTACTGCTTACCCTGCCAGATAAACCCGTACAATCCAGGGTCTTTCTCCCCGTCCAATACCTTACGGGCCGATGCCACCAGTTCCTCCATGGTGCGCGGCGGTTCCAGCCCATACTTGGCCAGGAGGTCCTTTCTGTAGTAGAGCATACCGGCGTCAACGTACCAGGGGACTGCGTATAGCTGTCCGTTATAGGTATCAGCCTCCATGGGGCTCTCGAGGAATTTATGGGTCTCCTCCTCAGGCATACGCCCGGTCAAGTCCTGCAACCAGCCGGCCTGCGCAAACTCAGGTATCCATATCACATCCAGGGCCATCACATCGAAGCGTGACGACCGTCCCTCAAGGTTAGTAATGTAGAACTGGTGCTGCTCATCGGTAGTGGCGGGGAGTATCTCCTCTATAACCCTAACATCCGGATTCTGCCCCTCAAACCTGCGAATGAGTTCTTTAATAGTCCCTGCGCTCGCAGCCTTCCCGTGCTTGAATACTATGGCGTTTCTGTCTGCGCGGGGTTCGCGCTCATAGCGGCAGTTGATGGAAGATAATAAGAGAAGAAGTATCAGGAGCAGATGTTTCATCTCATCTACTGGAACGTTCTTTTTCCCGGGCCACTAACTCAATGTATATAAGAGACTCTTTATCGGCCTCTTCGTACCTGCCCTGGGCGTTGTATATAACCTTGAGCCAGTAATGGGGCTCAGCAAAGTCAGGGTCAAGCCCTATTACCTTCTGGAATTCGTTCCGGGCCTTTTTGGTCAATCGCTTACTGGCAATAATGGCTACGCCTATGTTACGCGGCCCCTCCCATTCAATCCCCCTCTTAAGATATGCGAGTGCCAGGTCATAGTGGGCCCGTACACCTTCGGGGTTTCTCTCAACCCTCCTTTGTAGACTGGCAATGTCCCCGGGAGTAGTGCATGAAACGGGAAACAAGGTAGAAACTGCTACGAGCAATATCAGGTATACCCTCATGCCAAATTGCTACTCTCCGCTTTCCCAGCGTTTTAGCAGATAACCCTTCTCCAGTTCGAACCTGCGGGCGGTCCCCTGTATCACCTTCTCTGCCTCTTCGTCGCTCATTTTCTCTGTAAAATTAACGAAATGGGCAACACGAGCAAAATATATAGGGGTCATAAGCATCACCAGTTTATATCTATCCTTCTTCCAGTGGTGGAACGTAGCGGCAAAGTCATACAGTACCCTTACCCACAGGTCTTCATCCATAAAGAAATTGTCTGCGCCGAGGGAGGTCAATTTCTGCACCTCAGCGAAGTCTTTTTTTGTCAGGATAGTCTTCCACAATGGGCCGAAGTTATTAAATCCGGTCTTGAAATTCTCTACCAGCGCCTCCTTGTTGACAGGAAAACTTTGCGGCTCGGCCTTTGGTTCTTCACCAATAGTTTCAACGTCTCTGCTATTCTTAACGTCTTTCCAGTAGTCATAGTGCTCTTCCATAAGATTAAAGAGCGTGGAAACCACCTGGCGGAACATTGCACCTAAGACCTCTCCAGGGTCTTTTACATCGTGCACCTTTACGCCCAGACGGGCCTGACACATCCTGAAATCCTTCACGATGGCAGTAGTGGTAAGCCATATGTCAATCCCGAACCTCCCCACGTCCGTGTCCCAGACGTCCTCCTGCATGCAGGTCTTGATAAACTTCCGGGAGAAGGCAAAATCTCCCCCGATGGGTTGTCTCACCCTACGGCCGTAGAGGGCCCTGGTAAGGCAATACACCACGTTGTTCGTGATAGTACCATCAAACTTGAAACGTCTGTAATAAGGGGTAACAACCTGATACTCCTCTTGCTCAATCGGGCCTATCAGATTCTTTATCCACTCCGGCGTAATAGACCTGAGGTCTGAGTCACACACCGCACATACCCTGGCGTTAAGGTACTCTGACACCTCAAAGATAGCTCTCAGCGCAGAACCCTTTCCGGGGACCCCCCTGTATATCGTTATAAGCTTCTCGATATACGGTTCCACCGGTATGGCGATGGCCTCCTCACGACTATCATCCGT
The DNA here is from genome assembly GCA_030623665.1 of Planctomycetota bacterium. Classification (GTDB taxonomy): domain Bacteria; phylum Planctomycetota; class Brocadiia; order Brocadiales; family Bathyanammoxibiaceae; genus Bathyanammoxibius. The sequence continues at coordinate 3,643 of JAUXLO010000078.1, read as the reverse complement.
GGAGCCCCCGTCACACACGATAATAAGAGACCTTTCCTTGGGGAAGTACGTGGAAAGCCCCTGACCAACTGTCTTTACTACGTGACCAATCGTACCATCATTATTGTAACAGGGGATACCCACTACGAGGTCTACATCATCTATCTTTTCTATCCTCCTGCGGGGATAACGTCTCAGAGCCGTACTAAATTTCACCACTGCCTCCTTTACTGATTATCCGATAAGGGCCATCATTATGTCCATCACGTTTGTCCTTGTCGGGCCCGTAAAAAGGTGTCCACCCGCTTTCTGAAAAAAATGGTACGAATCGTTCCTGCTAAGGTAGTCCGCTGCGTCCAACTGAAACTTCTTCCTTGCCCTGCGGCACGTATTTGTATCTACCACGGCACCGTCCGCATCGGTGGGGCCGTCGGTACCGTCTGTGCCGCCACTCAGGACCACTATATGATGGCTGCTTCCCTCCAGCCCCAGCGCCGCGGCCAGGGCAAATTCCTGGCTCCTGCCCCCCATACCCCTCCCATTGAGCGTGACCGTAGTCTCTCCACCCGCCAGGATGCAGGCCGGCCTTGGCACAGGACGACCGTTTGCCAACACCTCTTTTGCCACAGAGACGAGGACCGCGGCCACCTCCCTCGCCTCCCCGGTGATAGAAGAGCTCAGGATAATGCAGTTAAGGCCCAGGGCCTCTGCACGCTCCTCTGCGGCTTCAAGGGCCAGGACGTTACTGCCCAGGAGATGGGTTTGAGAGTGCTTAAAACACGGGTCATTCTTTCCCGGCCCCCCATCATCAATCCCTCTCACCCCTCTTTCCAGGTAACTGCAAATACTTCGAGGTGCCTTCTTTATAAGATTATATTTACTTAAGACCTCTACGGCGTCCTCAAAGGTGGTTTCATTCGGCAACGTGGGGCCTGACGCTATCATGTCCAGTCGGTTACCTACCACATCAGAGATAATGAGGTTTATAACCCTGGCCGGATATAGGGCCCTTGCCAATCTTCCGCCATTCACCAAGGACACGTGCTTTCTGACAGTATTCATCTCCTTTATATCAGCGCCGGAGGCAAGCAGAAGCCTCGTAAGGGACTTTAAATCCCCAATTGTCACCCCTTCCGGGAGACCGCAAAGAAGTGAAGAGCCTCCCCCTGACAGCAGGCAGAATACAAGGTCCTGCTTTCCCGCATCTGAGGCCAGTTTGAGAACGGCGTTAGCGGCCGCCACACTCCTTCTGTCGGGCACCGGGTGGCCCGCCTCAATAACCCTTGCCCTCTTAATGCGCAACCCGTAGCCATACTTTACTACGACAATGCCTCCGCTCAATCTCTCTCCAAGGATCCCTTCCAGGGCCTGGGCCATGGGCGCAGAGGCCTTACCGGCGGCAATTAAAAAGACATCTCTAACCTCTCGGAGGTCGTACCTCCTTCCGGCCACCTCCAGCGTCTGTCCCTTTAATTTCACATTCTCTTTTATAAGTCTGGCAGGTTCTATTGCCTTAAGTGCGGAACCAAAGACGTCCTTTGCACATCTTCTGAGCTCATTTGTTGTCCGCATCTACGGCCTCTGCGAGACGTTCAAAGAAATCGGGTATTGCAGAAGTAATCCTGTTCCAGTTGGGTATGAGCGGCATCCCCGTGGGATCCTCCATGAAACGCTCCCCGGCTATGGTCAGGCCCTCTGTGAATGCCTCCACGGCCTTTGTCTCCTCATGACGCTCAAAGTGGAGCCCGTTTATGATGGCATCGTGATTGTACTTGTCAATAAAGCTGTGGGCCATCCCGAAATAGGTGGCCTTAAGTGTCCTGAAGAACCCCTCGGGAAATTCCACACCTGAGCTGGCCAACGTCCTGAAAAGACATTTGGAGATGTCTACGGCCATCCTCATAAGCCCGGTACTGGGGTCCTCTGAAGAGAGGGCTTGGTGTTTGTGTTCATAGGTCTCGCACAGGTCTACCTGGCATATGCGCCTCTTGGAACAGTTCTTGTATATCTCGGATAGAACACCTATCTCCAGCCCCCAGTCCCCCGGTATCCGGTTTATGCGGGCAAGGTCCGCTATCATGGAAAACTCTCCCGCAAGGGGATAACGAAAGCTGTCAAGATATAACAGGTAGTCCAGTTTCCCCAGAAGCTGAACCAGCGACCTTACCAGGGGGCTGACGAAGAGCCTGGTAGTCCTTCCGTGCATGCGGTCCGTTACACGCATGTAGTAACCCTTGCAAAACTCGAAATCAAGATGCGGGTTGGTGACCGGATAACACAGTCTGGCCAGGAACTCCCTGTTGTAGGTGAGGATGTCGCAATCGTGGAGTACAATGACCCTGGATTTTTCCTTCGCCAGGATATATCCATAGGCCAACCACGCCGACCTGCCCTTGCCGTCCGGTCCGGCCGAAATGCCCTCGCTGTCCAGGAGGTAATACAATTTCTTTACCCGCTCGCCGTCGTTCCATATAAGCTTTACGTCCTGGGGCAGGGGGGAGAAGAACTCACGGGCATGCTTCTGCTGCTCCTCGGAGAATCGCCCAAGCGAAACTATTACCTGGTCAATGTACTTGACCTTGGCAATCTCCTGCACAATATTTGGCAGGGCCTTCCCCTCGAGCTCGCAATAGATTGTAGGAAGCACCAGGGCAATTGGTCTCTTTCTGGAGTAACGCATCAAATCCGCCTCCAGCCTGTCCAAATGCCCCTCACCCATACGATGGAGTGTGGTAATCTCGCCCGACTGACAAAAGTCCGCCATCTTTATGCCCCCCCTCTCAGTACCGGAGGTTTCTAAGTAACGAGCCCAAGTAATGCATCATTCCATCCCTTTGGCCCAATCGCCTCTGTGCGGATGAGACCCTCGACAACCACCCTCTGGTCATACTCCCCGTCAGGTCTCTTAACAAGAATGGCTGTGTCTACCGCCTCCAGCATAGGCAGGTCGTTCAGACTGTCGCCTACGCCTACCGTAATCACATCAACACCGGGGCTGTTTTCCCTGTAAATCTCTGCCAGTCTTCTTGTGGCCGCTCCCTTGTCTACATTGCCCATAAGGTGAAAAAATCTCCCACCCTTGGTGCACTCAAGTCCCATAGCCTCTACCGCCTCCCTCAGCCCGTCGGCCTCTCCCTCTACGAGAAAGGGCTCATCGTACTGCCGCTTTCTGGCGAGTCCGGCCTCCTCAAGGCCAAGACCGGTAAGCATTGCCACTTCCTCATCACGCATATCACAAAAACCCCTGATCTTCAGGCCGGTCCTTTCCCTGATCTCGCCAAGTGCCTTCACCAGACCCGGATAGTCCATACCCAAAGAAATAACCCAATAGCCGTCCTGAATCACATCATAGCACAGGCGAAATCCCCTGTAGCCTATTGGTATGAATATACCACCCCCATTTTCTGATATAAAGGGGTGTCCATTCCCAAGCCTCTGCCGATAAAGCACTATCTCGGATTTCGTCTTGCTCGAGCACAGAATAAGGGGTATGTCCCTTTTCCTGAGGGCCTCCAGGGCGGGTATTGCATCTTCCCAGGAGTAGCCGTCATGGCTCAGTAATGTACCGTCCAGGTCTGAAAAAATAATATAACATTGTTGCCCAGGCATTCTGTCACATTTAAAATGAATCCATTGATATTATAAACCATGCCGTCTAGGGGTC
>JAUXLO010000002.1 GCA_030623665.1 Planctomycetota bacterium | reverse complement strand
ATCAGGGAAGTTTTCCCTGATGCACCTGAAGGAGGGTGTCGCCATTACGATATCGCCAACCCAGTTGGGGGCGGTTACTAGGATGTTATTTGGCTTTTGCATTTTCCCAGTCTGACCTTACGGCTGTAAAACTATTATATCGGAAAGAATAATGTTTGCAACCGGCTTTATCAAGAGATTTGGATAGTTCTCCGTCAAGGGAGATTATGTCGTCTTTGGTCTCTTCCCACTTCTCAAGGGGCATGTCTTCTATCACACGCGTCAGGAAGGAGTAGATACTGCCTAAAGAATTCTCGGAATAGGTGTTTACGTACCAGGGGAAAACCCTCTGGAGCTTTGAGATGAAGAGATTATGCTCCGAGCCGAAGTCGAGGCATGACGCCTCTGTAAAGTTTTCCAATTCCCGCATTTTTTTAAAGTCGATGTACCCGCCCTGCAGGCTCATGTCATAGGCGTCCGTCCTTGGGAAGGGAAAGAAGATGGCCCAGCGGAAGCGTCCCGGGCGTATCCTGCCCAGGAGTTCTACTGTGGCAAGGACGTCTTCCCTCGTCTCGTAGGGGAGTCCTATCATGACGAAGGCGGAGGTGTGCAGACCGTATTTATGGGCCGCGTCAAAGGCCCGGGTTATCTCCTCATTGCTCATGGGGCGGCGTAGTACGTCCTGTCTTATCCGCTCGCTTCCGCTCTCAAGCCCGAATTTCACGATGCTGCAACCGCCCTCCTTGAGCATCTTCGCCCTCTCCTCGTCGAAGGCGCGGACGTGGCCGTTCACCACAAATGGGACCTCTGTCAGTTTAGGATATTCAGCGCAGAAATCCCTCAGGAATTTTTTGTCAAAAGTAAAGATGTCGTCGTCGAAGATAAAGGTCTTTATGCCCCGGTACGTACGGAGCAGATAATCTATCTCGTCCAGCACGTCCTTGAGGCGGTGGCGTCTGATGTAGCCGACGTCTGAGCTGGAGAGCTCGTTCCTGTAGCGGTCTACTATCTTGTGGTTAAAGCAGTAACTGCAGCGGAAGGGGCATCCTCTGGAGCCCATCAGCCTTACCCAGCCGTCCTCTTTATTTATCATGTGCTGGAGGTCAAACAGCTCGTAGTCCTTCCGCGGAAGTTTAGAGAGGTCAACAAAGGGGCGGACAGTATTTTGCTTCAGCTCACCGTTTGTCTTTGCCCAGATGTTTTGGGTGTTGCTGGTATTCTCCCCCCCTTCCATTTTCGTTACCAGCTCAAGCACGGCCTCTTCTCCCTCACCCGTACAGGCATAGTCAAAACAATCCTCCTTCAGCACCTCCTCAGGTACCAGGGTTGGGTGTACGCCTCCTATAAGGATGGGTACGTCTGGAAAATCCTCCTTTATAAGCCGTGCTGTGCGCAGTGCGGTTGGGTACTGGGGTGTCACCACCGACATGCCTATAAGCCCGGGTGCGTAGTCGCGTATATAATCCTTGATCTCCTCATCGCTGGGCAGTGTGCTTAACTTCTCGTTCAGGTTGAGAAGCCTTGTGGTATGCCCGTGCTCCTTAAGCATTGCGGATATGGAGGCCAGCCCGTAGTTAAACCCCACCTGGGCATTGATGTTTGGATAGATGAAGAGCACCTTCATGAGTATTTATCTCAGGAGACTAACGTAACTGCGTCCATAAGGTCTTTTGCAATAAAATCGGGGTTTTCGGCCATTTCGAAGCCATTCCCAGGGGGCTGTACCAGCACTGTCTTACAGCCGACCGCCTTGCCGGCCATTATGTCTGCCGGGGTATCGCCAATCATTATTGACATTGAGAGGTCCACGTCATACTCTCTGGCCGCCTTCTGGAGCATCCCCGGCCTGGGCTTACGGCACTGGCAGTCTACGCTGTATTCCTTTACCGTGCCCTCTGCAAGATGAGGGCAGTAGTAGATTGCGTCTATCTGCGCGCCTTCTCTGGAGAGCATACTCAAAAGTCTGCGGTGTATCTCAGCCTGTCTTTCCTCCGTAAATTATCCCATCGCTACACCTGACTGGTTTGTGACTATTATTGTGAGATACCCGAGTTCGTTAAATTTTCTTATTGCCCTGGCGGCGTTGGGCTGCATCACCAACTCCTCAGGGGGAGCGCAGGTATTCGACTCCCTGGACGATTGTCCCGTCTCTGTCCAAAAAGGCCGCTTTTTTGCTCATGACGGTTTGTCCTCTTTAGGTATGGAGTCGCCAAAGAGCTTTTCTTCTATGATGGAACACAGGATATGGCCCACTGTTATGTGGCATTCCTGTATCCTTGGGGTGTTTCCGGAAGGCACCTGCAGGCAGACGTCCACCAGATCTTTCAGGCCGCCCCCGTCCTGGCCCGTGAGGCCTATGGTGGCTGCGCCCCTTTCCCTGGCCAGGCGGATGGCCCTCAGGACGCCCCGGGAGTTACCACTGGTAGAAATCCCTATCACCACATCGCCGCCCTTCACAAAGGCCTCGACCTGTTTCTCAAAACAGCTGTCGTAGCCGTAGTCGTTGGCTATGGCCGTGATGACAGAGCTGTCAGTCGTTAGCGCAAGGACGGGCAGGGCCTTCCTCTCCCTCCCGAACCTCCCAATCATTTCCCCTGCTATGTGTTGTGCGTCTGCGGCACTCCCGCCATTGCCCATGAGGTAAATGGTGTTACCGGCCTTGAGGCCGCCTACCATCACCCGGGCCATTTCCTCTATGGTGGTGATTGCGCCGGCCAACAGGCCCTCCTTTACCGCTATGCTTTCCTTTAGTTCTTTCGCAACGTCGCTCATTATTAATTATTTTATGCCGTGCTGTTGGTGTGTTCTCTGGTTTTCTCTTTCCACAATCTTTGAGATAATGTCGGAGGTGGAGACCCCTTCGACAAGCGGTGCAAGCACTACCTTGCCGCCGCAGGATTCCACGAACTCACGTCCCACCACCCCTTTTTCCTTCCAGTCTTCGCCCTTTACCAATATGTCCGGTCTTACTTCTTTTATCAACTTATCCGGCGTAGGTTCATCAAAAAGTACCACGTAGTCTACATCCTCTATGGCGGCAAGGACCCTGGCCCTGTCCTGCTCCGGCAGCACGGGGCGGCCGTGCCCCTTCATGTCGTTGACGGAGCGGTCGGTGTTGAGTCCCACCACCAGCAATTCGCCCTGGTTGCGGGCGAATCCAAGATACTCTATATGGCCCCTGTGCAGTATGTCAAAGCAGCCGTTGGTAAAGACTATTCTTTCCTTCCTTGTGCGGTGTTTATCTAAAATCTCTTTAAGTTCCTTGACGGTCCTAATCTTTTCAAGTGAGGGGTGGTTTCCGGAGAGTTCCCGCAGCATCTCTTCCTTGCTGACAGGGGCCACGCCTATCTTTGCGACCTCGATGCCTGCGGCTATGTTGGCAAGCCGTGCTGCATCTACAAGATTAAAGCCCCCGGCCACTATAAACGTTATCATGCTCAGTATCATATCTCCAGCGCCGGTAACATCATAGACCTCCCTGGGGTTTGTAGGGAGCATATGGTGTGTTCCGTCCCTCTGGTATAGGAATATACCGTCCTTATCGAGTGTTATTATGGCGCACTGGAGGCTCAGGTCATTTACCAGCTTGCCGCCGATGTCCTTCAGATCCTCCAGGCTGGAGATATTTATGCCCGTCATTATCTCCGTCTCGTGGCGGTTGGGGGTAATGGCGGTGGCTCCCTTGTAGGACGAGCAGTTGCGGCCCACCTTGGGGTCTACGATAACGGGTTTTCCTGCTGTGCGCCCAAGCCCGGTGACGACCGCAAGAAGCCTTTCGGTGAGTACTCCCTTGTTCATGTCGGACAGGGCCACTGCATCGCATTGGTGCAGCTTTGTCTTGATATGGTTAATAATCTTGTCTTCTATCTCCTCAGGCACGGGGTGTGTCTTTTCGTAATCAATTCTGAGGAGTTGTTGGACTGCACGTCCTGCCGTATGAAGTTGTCCCATTATACGGGTCTTCACCGTGGTCGGCCGTTCCGGGTCAATGAATATTCCAGAGGTATCCGCGCCCAATTTTTTTATCATCTGCACGAGATCCTGGCCCTCGGAGTCCTGACCCAGTATCCCCGTGCAGAAAACCTTTGCGCCAAGGTGGGTGAGGTTGGTTATAACGGCGCCTGCCCCGCCAGGGCGCAGCTCTTCCTCTGTTATGTTTATCACCGGTATAGGCGCCTCCGGCGAGATGCGGTTGACTTCTCCCCACACATACCGGTCCAACATGAGGTCGCCTACTACCATTATGGTAGGGCTCTTGATATCTGACAGGATTTTTATCAGTCTGCTATGCAAGGCATAGACTCCTGCGGGGTTTCTTGCTTAACTGGCTCGGCATGGGTGCGTAGTTCCACTTCAGCCCGTTTGCCGTGCACAGGTCCTTGATCCTGCGGAGGTACCTTTCGTAGAGGTTGGATGACGTGGTCTCCCAGTCCTCCTGACAGTAAAATATCCTGCAACCCAGCGACCTGTATTCTCTTATTGTGCACTTGTTGTCAGCCAGGTAGGGGCAGACCCCTTTGTTGATGGGCGTATTCGGCAGTTCGGCATCATTGTTGTTGAGCATATAGTCTGCCTCCATGTCACTTACGTATAGCTTATGGCCGTATTCGTCAAAATGACAACACTCGCCGCACGCTCTGCACGAGGGGGCAAGTTTGGCCAGCTCTTCGTCCAGGTCCTTATAGACCCTGCCGAGTTCTTCCTCCCAGGACGTCTTCATTCCCATTTGCAATACAACCTCAGTTCCGGGTAACAAAGCCCTGTCTCGGTTCATTTTGAGAATCTCTAGCCGCATCATCCAGCTGACCCTCCAGCACCCTGCCGCAGTAGGCCTCACTCCTGAGCCCCTTTGGATTGCCGGAGGCAGAGGAGGATTGGTGCCAGGGTCAATCCGGGACTTTTCATCTTACGAGGCTTCATCCTGATTAAGAAAAGATAATATTCCCGTCCTGAGTAAGGGTAACATTATCTCATGATGTCCTGTAATAGAGTAACCTTGTTTGGTAGGACGCTGGACGACGTTTACCGTGGGCCGGTAGTGTCTCAACATGTCCATATCCGCGGTCACGAAATTTTCCACCTTGTTGCCCAGGTTTCTTGCTACAGACAGGCACTTGAGAAAGACTTCCGGCATAACGACTGCGGAGCCGACGTTTAACCATACACCCCCTTCGAGCCTTGCCACCACCCCTGCCAGAATACGGAAGTCTATGTGGCTTGATTCACCCAGGTCACTTCCCGATACGTTTGGGTGCATGTGGACGGTATCTGCGCCGATAGTTACGTGGACCGTTGCCGGCAGGTCCAGCCTGTCTGCCGCAGCCAGGATGCTGTAGTTGGCAAATTTGTTACCGTCTTCGTTGATTTTTCTGCCCAGTGCTGCGCCAAGGCCGATGCCTTCTTGTGCCCCTATTGAGGATGCCTCTTGGAAGACCTCGGCGGTCTCTCGTGCCATACCAAAGCTCCCGTCCTTAAGGGCCGGTTTTACGTCCTCTGAGGTATTTCCCACCAAAGATACCTCGTAGTCATGTATGGCCCCGGCACTGTTCATGGCTACAGTGCTAATGACCCGTCGTTCCATCAGGTCTATTACGAGGGGCGATAGGCCGCACTTTATCACGTGCGCCCCCATGGCCATTACGACAGGGAGTTGTTTCTTGTGGGCCTCTACGATGGCATTGATGAGCTTTATCAGAGACTCTGCTGCCAGGGTCTTTGGCAGGGAGTCCAGGAATTTTCCAAAACCCCTGGGCGGAGGAAGAGGCTTTGCAAACTGTTCTACGTTTGCAAGACTCTTTCTCTCTCTTACGGAGTAGGTCTTCAAGCCGGAAAGATTTAGGGGTTTGCCTAACTCCTTTTCCAGTGCCTTGCCGACGCCTTTTACGCTCATGTGATTACCTTTTCCAGTTTTTCTGACAACACATCGAATCCGTTTGTGATTCTCATCTCCACCCTCAAGGAAAGTAGAGGTGGATTTTGCCATACTTGGTTTATTGTATTCTTTATCTTGACGAGGTCCTTTTGAGTCGTAACAACGGCATCAACCCCAAGTCTGGCGGCCTCAGCGCTTATCGCCGCCAGGTCGTTTGTGCTGTAATGGTGATGGTCGGGAAAGTCTTTAAATGTTTCTACGTCTGCGCCTGTGAGTTGGAGTGTCTTCTCAAAGGACCTTGGGTTTCCAAGCCCACAAAAGGCGTAAACCTTTTTGCCCTTCAGCCAGGGGATTTCAAGACGTCGGCCAGTCACGTCTTCAAGGTATAAAGGATGATGAACGGCTTCCAGGACGGGTATGTGGCTGTCTATCTCACTAAGACGTTTCTTGATGGCCTGTATTTCTATTGGCTTACACAGGTCTGTGTGGGACAGTATGAGCAGGTTTGCCCTGGCAAGGTTGTTTGGTGGTTCTCTTAGTATTCCAGCCGGTACCAACCCGCCGTTCCCGAAAGGTTCCAGGCCGTCTATTACTACGATGTCCAGATTCCTGGCGAGCTTCCAGTGCTGGAACCCGTCGTCCAGGAGTAGGCAGTCCGGCCTGTAATCTTTCAAGGCCTCCCTGGCGCTGGAGAGTCTGTCTCTTCCCAGTAATATTGGCACGCTTGGTAGTCTTTCCGCAAACTCAAGATATTCGTCATTTACTTGATTCTCCCCCACCTTCATTCCAGCGTAGCCTCTACTCAGTATAGCCACCTTTTTACCCCTGTCCAGAAGGAATTTTGTCAGAAGTTCTAAAAGCGGCGTCTTTCCCGTACCACCCATGGTGATGTTTCCTACGCTTATTACCGGCACCGGGAGTGGGACGCTTTCGAGTATGCCATATCGGTATAGCAGTTCCCTGAGCCTGAGGAGTGCATAGTAGGAGTATGAGAGTGGAGAGAGTGCCAATAGGACCAGAGAGGGGAGGACCCCTTTCCTTTCCTCTCTAATGATGGAGAGATAAAGACTCCTCAACTTCTGTACCACGGCCTTTTCTTCACTTAAGGGGTACAGACCAATAAGCGTGGTCAATAAACTGCTTCCAAGAGCTGTATTTGTCAGAGCTCAGCTTCAGGGTAATGACGGGACTGGTTCTTGGCACAAAGGGCTTGCGGATTAACCTGAGGCGCGCCTCTTGGGGGGTCCTGCCACCTTTTTGCTTATTACACTCGGTGCAGGCACAGACTATGTTTGTCCAGGTAGTCTCCCCTCCTCTGGCCCTTGGCACCACGTGGTCAAGGCTAAGCTCGGGGGTTGGGTGCTTTTTGCCGCAATACTGACAGCGATTGCCATCTCTGGCAAAGATATTTCTCCGGTTAAATTTCACGCCCCACATGGGTCTATTCTCATAGAACATGAGGCGAATTATCCTCGGCACCTGTATGTTTATAGAGACGGTGTTTATCCAGCCTACACCGTCGTCTTCTTCCGGCAGTCCAAGTTGCGATTTGAGCAGCGATACGTCTTGCCAGGTCTCCATGTTGTAGGAACTGAACTTGCCGTCGTCTACAGACACCACCTCGGCGGAGTTCTTATACAGCAGTGTGATAGCGCGCTTGGCGGTGACGATGTTCATTGCAACGAAGAACTTATTCAGGACCAAGACGCTTGATTCCAGTGCGTGTGCGCTTGCCATTTTCAAACCTTTTCGACCTCCTCAGCAACCATGTCGCCTACCTCCTGGGTCGTTGCTCCCATCCTGCCTGCCTCCAGGCCCTTCAATCGAGTGGAAATTACTTTCTTAACTGCATTCTCCACGTTGTCGGCAGATTCTACCTCTCCCAGGTGGTTGAGCATCATGGCGCATGCGCAGATGGCTGCTAAGGGATTAGCGACGTTTTTCCCTGCGTACTTCGGCGCAGACCCGCCTATGGGCTCAAACATCGAAACACCCTCCGGGTTTATATTTCCGCCGGCGGCTATGCCCAGTCCTCCCTGTATCATTGCACCAAGGTCGGTGATTATGTCACCGAACATGTTGTCCGTAACAATTACGTCAAAACGTTCAGGATTTTTTACCATCCACATGCACGTGGCGTCTACGTGGGCGTATTCGGTGGTTACGTCGGGATATTCCCCGGCCACCTCCTCAAACACCCGCATCCACAGATCATGCGCATAGTTAAGGACGTTTGTCTTGCCGCACAGGAGCAACTTCTTTGCCCTGCCCCTTTTTTTGGTTAATTCAAAGGCATAGCGTACACAACGCTCAACACCCATTCGGGTGTTAAACGATTCCTGCACGGCAACCTCTTGTGGAGTCCCCTTCCTGAGAAAACCCCCTGAGCCTACGTAAAGTCCCTCCGTATTCTCCCTGACAACTATAAAGTCAATGTCTTCTGGTTTTTTGTCCTTTAATGGACAATCTACTCCTGGATAAAGCCTTACCGGCCTGAGATTTATGTACTGATCCAGTTCAAAGCGTATCTTAAGCAGCAGGCCCCGTTCCAGGATGCCTGGGGCTACCTCTGGATGGCCCACCGCTCCCATATAGATAGCATTATACCCCTTGAATTCCTCCAAGGTGTTGTCGGGCAGTGTTTCCCCTGTCTTTAGGTAATGACTTCCTCCCAGGTCGTAGTGTTTCAGCTTATATTTGAAGCCCCTTTTATTGCCGACGGCCTCAAGGACCTTCAGCCCTTCCCGGACTACCTCCGGGCCTATTCCATCTCCTGGTATTACGGCTATTTTGTGCAATTGTTTTGATTATAGTCCTTGTAGTGGGCCCAGTAATTAAGTCATTAATTTTAATAAGATTAGGTAGTATTTTCAAGGAAAATTGCAGTAGAAGGGTATGTGGTCCTAGGCGGTTGACAGTGCCTGGCATGTGTGTTAAGATTTGTTTTAAAGACTTAGAGACGGAGGATACCGGGTGAGCGGCAGGCGCTATGCCGAGGTAGTAGTCAATGCGCCTATCGGTAAAACACTTCATTATAGTGTGCCGGATACCCTCTCGGCCGAAATTGACGTAGGTAAGCGTTTAAAGGTGCCACTTGGCAACAGGTTGGTAAGTGGTTACTGCGTTGGTCTTACAGACTCTCCCTCGAGTGCCATAGCCAAAAAGATTAAGGATGTAGCAGCGGTGCAGGACGACCGGCTGGCTATGGACCCTGCCATGCTTCGTCTCACCCGGCAGATATCCCAGCGTTACCAGTGTCCCTGGGGCGATGCCATTGAGGTGGCGCTTCCCGCAGCCATAAAGCGGGGGCATAGGGCAAAGAAGGTAAAGGCGCTGAGACTGGCAAGGGGCCGGGATGAGGTTATGGCTGAACTGCCGGCCCTGAGCAAAAGGGCTCCTAAGCAGGCAAAGGCCCTTCGCATACTCCTTGATTTGGAAGACGGGATTGCCGTCCGTGAGCTTTCGCGCCTGAGCGGTTGCGGTCCATCCAGCATACGTACCCTGGTAGGGCGAAAGTTAGTAGAGTCTTATGAGTTGTCTCCACGTGAAGAAGGTCTCGCCAGCAGGCATGTTTCCAAATCTCCACGTCTTACCCTAACTAAGGAACAACGGGATGCGCTGGAGCTGATAAGGTCGAGACTGGCGGAAGAGAGATTCGGCGTGGTGTTGCTTCAGGGGGTAACGGGCAGCGGCAAGACAGAGGTCTACCTGCGGGCCATAGGCGAGGTAGTCCAAAAAGGTCTTGGTGCCATTGTGCTGGTCCCGGAGGTCTCCCTAACGCCCCAGACCATTGAACGCTTTAGTGAGCGGTTTGATAATGTATCCATGCTGCACAGTTATCTCACTGGTGCCGAACATCACACTCAGTGGCAGGCTATAAGGGATGGTGTGTCCCAGGTGGTTATTGGCGCACGTTCCGCCGTCTTTGCGCCCCTTAAGAGACTGGGGTTGATTGTGATTGACGAGGAGCACGAGTCTACGTATAAGCAGGATAATTCTCCGCGCTATCATGCCAGGGACGTTGCCATTATGAGGGCGAAGGAGGAGGGTGCGGTGGTGATACTCGGTTCGGCCACCCCTTCGCTGGAGAGCTATTTTAATGCCGTGGTCGGCAACTATAGCAGGGCGGTGCTGACCAAGCGCATAGGAGACAGACAGATGCCCCCCGTGGAGGTGGTGGATATGAGACAGGAATTCCACGTAGGCAGGGCGACACGGCTGCTCTCACATCAGCTGGAACACTATATGCGCAAGAGTTTGTCCAGGGGAGAACAGGTAATCCTGTTCCTGAACAAGCGGGGATTTTCACCCTTTATTAGTTGTCAGAGGTGTGGTTTTGTGCTCAGGTGTGACAGGTGTGATATTACGCTGACCTACCACAAGAGGTATCATGTTGCCCTATGTCACTACTGCCACAGTGAGACACAGCCGCCGGAGGAATGCCCTGACTGCAGGGGGTCAAAGATGAATTACTTTGGCCTTGGAACGGAGAGGATAGAGGACGAGATAAACAGGCACTTCCCCGAGTATAGGACCCTGAGGATGGACAGCGATACCATGAAGGGTCGAGGCGTCCACGAGAGGGCCTTCAGGGCCTTGAAGAACGGGGAGGTAGATATCCTGATAGGGACGCAGATGATAGCCAAGGGGCTTGACTTTCCCAATGTGACGGTGGTTGGAGTTATTTCTGCAGACACGATACTGAATTTTCCGGATTTCCGTGCGTGTGAGAGGACCTTCCAGTTGCTCTCCCAGGTGGCTGGACGCACGGGCAGGGGTCCAAAGGGTGGCAGGGTGGTGATACAGTCCTTTAACCCGAACCAGTACTCCATCCTGGCGGCGGCCGAGCACGACTACGAGGGTTTTGCGGACCGGGAACTGGAGTATCGGAAGTCGCTGGGCTACCCACCCTTTAGCGTGATGGTCAGAGTAATCTTCAGGGGTAGAAGTGAGGACTCGGTGCGGAAGAGGGCCCTGCATGTGGCAAAGGTCCTGGAGGACGTTGGCCGCGGTAACGGGCACAAGATAAATGTGTTGGGGCCGGCCCCGGCACCCATATCGAGGATAAGGAACAATTTTCGCTGGCATCTAACGCTTAAGGCTTCATCCTATGAGGCCTTAAAGGATGCGTTACAGAGGACCGGTAGCGGTACCTCCGGCGGTGTTAGGGAGGTTATAGACGTAGACCCTTATAATATGTTGTAAGATAAACTTAATGGGAGAATAAAGGATATGGTATTTGACGGCAGTGCTAACGGCCACGATGCAAAGGTCTTCTTTAACCAGAGGGGCGGCATTACCTACAACGATTTTACCCTGCTCCCGGGCCATATAGATTTTAACGTGGATGATGTGGAACTCGACACCCGGCTCACCAGAAATCTGAAGCTGAAGAAGCCAATCGTCAGCTCTCCGATGGATACGGTAACAGAGTCGAAGATGGCCATCCAGATGGCCCTTCTGGGCGGCATCGGCATCATTCACTACAACAATACGATAGAGGAGCAGGTAAAGCACGTCAGGACAGTCAAGAGGTTCGAGAACGGCTTTATTACCGAGCCCGTCGTGCTCCGGCCCGACAAGACTATTGCCGATGTGCGCAAGATCAAGGAGACCTATGGCTTCTCTGGTATACCCGTTACCGAGGACGGCACTCTGGGTTCCAGGCTGGTAGGCATAGTGACCCAAAGGGACATAAGCTTCGAGACGGATGCCGCCAAGAAACTCAGTGAGGTGATGACCACAGAGCTTGTAACGGCCCCGGTGGGTATAACGCTGCAGGAGGGCAATAAGATACTTAAGGAGTGCAAGAAAGGCAAGCTGCCCATAATCGACAAAGAGGGCCGGCTTGTTTCATTGATGAGCAGGACGGATTTGTTGAAGAATGAGGATTTCCCCAACGCCTCTAAAAATAAGGATAAACAGCTCCTGGTCG
The DNA here is from genome assembly GCA_030623665.1 of Planctomycetota bacterium. GTDB lineage: Bacteria > Planctomycetota > Brocadiia > Brocadiales > Bathyanammoxibiaceae > Bathyanammoxibius. Next base: position 7,083 of record JAUXLO010000002.1, on the reverse strand, counting down.
GTGCCGCTATATCTACGAAGGAGGAAGATAAGGAAAGGCTGGATGCGCTGGTGGGTGCCGGGGTGGATGTAATTGTTATTGATGCATCCCAGGGCGACTCTGTCTTCCAAATAAATATGGTGAAGCATGCAAAGAAGAAATACCGCCACCTGGAGGTGATTGGAGGCAATGTGGTAATTGCCAGACAGTGCAAGTCCCTGATTGATGCAGGGGTAGATGCCCTTAGGATAGGTATGGGTAGCGGCTCCATATGCATAACCCAGGAGTCCCTGGCAGTAGGCAGGGCCCAGGGCTCGGCCGTATATCACTGTGCGAAGTCTGCCAGGGAACACGGCAAGATACCCATCATCGCCGATGGCGGCATATCCAATCTCGGTCATCTTACCAAGGCCCTTGCGCTTGGGGCCAGTGTTGTGATGTTGGGTGGTATGCTTGCCGGCACCACCGAGACCCCTGGGGAATATTTCTATGAAGGCGGGGTCAGACTGAAGAAGTATCGCGGCATGGCGTCCTTTGAGGCCATGGATGCGGGCGGGGCCAAGAGATACTTTTCCGATGAGGATAAGGTTAAGATTGCACAGGGTGTAACCGGGGCCGTGGTTGACCGGGGTTCTGTTGTGAACCTGGTTGAGTATCTGGCGCAGAGCCTTAAGCATTCTATGCAGGACCTGGGGTGCAGGACCATTGATGACCTCCACAAGACCCTGTACAGCGGTACGCTGCGGTTTGAGGTAAGAAGTCCTTCCGCCCAGGCCGAAGGCGGAGTACACGGGTTATATTCTCATAAAGACCCTCATCCGGGCCTCTTCAAACAGGTAATAAATCAGAGGGATTTATAGTATTTTCATAAGAAATGTATCGAAGGTCCTATGTGACTATCTCTACTGCGCTTACAGTAAGGGAGTTAATTCCGGTAAACGGGATGTCCGGGGTGGTGGCGACCCTCGTTTGGCGGGCGATGGCCTAACTTTTTTGTTGACAATCAGAACTAATTCCGTATTATATCAGTCCTTTTGGTTCTTCTGGGGCCTTATAATAATCAATTAGCCCGTCATTGACAAAGGGCGGGTAGATTAAATCCGATTTCAAGGGACGAACTCTTTTTAAAAAGTTAGGGGAGAGGTATCTTAGAGAAAGGAGAGAGGGTTAGAATGAAAAGACTTTCAATATTCGCCGTCTGTGCCGCCTTCGTGATGGCATTAAGTTTTGGCAGCATAGCCATAGCTGATGAAGAAGAACAGTCGATATCTTTTGACGTAATTGTTATTGCTCTGGGCAATGCCCCTATACCGAATGCGACTGTTACTGTAGGAGACAGGGAAGAGTCCACGTTGGACAATGGCTGTGCTACCTTTACCCTTCCTCCCGGAGATTACACAGTGTGTGCCAAGGGTGAGTGGGGTGGAAGGAGCGGTGAGAAGTGTCAGGACGTAGTCTTGAGAGGTGAGAAGCGCTTTCTCGTTCTTGAGCTGTTCCAGAAGATAGAGTCTGTCTGGGATTAAGTCTTGAAATAAAATAAGTCGGTCTAAAAAGGCTCCAGGGTTATTGCTCTGGGGCCTTTTTTATCAGCCTCCCCAGGATATCTCCGTCATCGAGTCTGTAGAGCATCCCCAAGCCCTTTCTTTTATCAAGCCTTGCTGTGTAAGCGATGACGTCACCCTCTCTTAGCAGCGACAACAGCGGCTGATGTTCAGGCTTAAAGGTGACGACCACTTCAGCTTCCCCCCCAATCTCAGAGCTTAACCTGAGTTTGTAAAAGTCGAAATGTGAGAGGCCCTTATGAATGATGGCATTGTTCCACTGGATGTATTTCCCCTCGTATTGCTGCCAGCGCGCATCCTTTTCCTTATTGCTCAAGGTGCTCTGCGGACCGAACAGCGCATCAAGTTCATCTATGGTGACGTCTATAAATTCTCTATCCCCACGTGCTGATTCCGGGAAAGGCATATCCTTAGGGGAAGGGATCTTCCCTTTGGGGGCCCTTATTTGTACCTCAGGTTCTACGGTTCTTTTGGTCGGTCTTGGTTCAGAGTCAGTCCAGGCCAGGTGGTCTTCTGCGGCGTGCAGACGTTCAAACTCCCTGCGGTACAGGTCTATGATGGATGGGTCATCAGTAATAACAACGTCTTCATAGCTATACTTCGGGGCCTGGTTTGTCCAGTCGTAAGTGCCTGTTATGAGTAATTTATCATCAAAAATGGCAAAGTTGTTGTTCATCTGTCCGCCGGCCTTACCCTTAAGCGCCCTTACCTGAAGCCCCTCCTCTTTTAGATGAGTAACCAGTGGGGATTTGGGGCGCGTGGATTGATAGTCTATGACCATCCTTATCTCCACCCCGCGACCCCTTGCATCCGTGAGGGTCTGAATAAGCTCGCCTGAGCCCAGGTTGGAAATGGCCAGGTCTATGTGGCTGCTGCAACCGGCAATGCTGTCAATGAGAAGTTTTTGTATGTCGCTGTCGGGAGAGAATGTTACATTCATCTCTCCATAACTGGTAGTGGAGATGAGGCAGGAAACAAACACTTTTAGAAAAAAGTGTCTAAGCCTTGGTGGATTTATGGTAAGAAGCATGGTGAAAGGATGCCGTAAAATGATTACCCTTCACCCTTGGTCTTACCTTCCCATACCTCGAGGAACCTCCGGCAGATGTCTACTGATGTGACAATTCCCACAAGCTTACCGTCTCTGAGAACGGGGAGGGTATGAATGGTGTGTTTCTTCATAAGCGATATGCCGACCATTATGTCGCCTTCTTCGTCTATCGTGACGACGTTCTTGCTCATTATGTCCGAAACCTTTAATTTAGTCAGTTCCTTTACGTCTTTTATGCTGAGATCCAGTGCGCCGTAATCCTTTATGAAGTCGACGTTGCTAAGCATAGGCAGGAAGTCCGGGCTGAAGGTGCCAAGGATATCCATGATAGAAAGAATGCCAACCACGTGCATCTCTTCATCTACCACGGGTGCAGCCCATATCCGGTGAGACATAAATGTCGAGGTTGCCTTGTACAATCCATCCTCAGGACTTAAGAACACAGCGTCTTTTATTGAACATTTCTTTACTTTCACAGGAAGCTCCTCTTTTGTTCCAAGACTGGGGGTGGAAATCGCCATGAAATTTTCAGGATAGGTGATATGATACCACGGAGGACCGTTATTTTCAAAGGATTTAATGTTCTGGAATGGCTTGATTATGCGTGGGACTTTTTTCCATAAGCAACAAAGGCCCTTGGCAGGGTGTCAAGGATGTCTGTGGCTATCAGCGAGCATTCCCCAGCAACGTCGCGTGCCATATCTCCCGCCAGTCCGTGGAGATATACCCCCAGCCCGGCGGCTTCAAAGGCAGAGGCCCATCCCTGGGCCCACAGACCTGCGATGAGACCGGTTAATACGTCACCCGTACCTGCCGATGCCATACCCGGGTTGCCCGTTGTGCACACATAAAGCCTGTCATTATGGGCTACAAGACTCCTGTGCCCCTTGAGGACGAGGGTGACATTGGGGTGTTTTTTTACAAATTCGGTTACCACCTTTACACGCTGGCCGTGTTTGCGTACACGGCTTGAACTAGTTTGGCCAGAACCCATGAGGCGATCCATCTCACCGGGGTGAGGGGTGAGGATTATATCGGCCTTTGCCTTATTTAGTATACTCGGTTCCTCTGCCAGCGCATTAAGCCCGTCGGCGTCTACTACCAGATGCCCGCCTAGATTTTCCAGGAGCCAGAGCACCAGTCTCTTTGTGTCGGGATTCTGAGAGAGGCCAGGGCCCAGGGCGACTGCCTGTGCCCTTTGGCTCATTTCGATAATCTCGTGCCTTGCCTTGTAAGAAAGGGTTTGTTCCTTAGTCTCCGGCAGTGGTTTCGTTATAGTGCAGGTTAGCTTTGAGGCAACTATCGGATTAAGGCTTTCTGGTATGCCCAGCGTCACAAGCCCGGCTCCGCTCCGTAAGGCCGCCTTACTGGTCATGCAGGCTGCCCCTGTCATCCCTGCCGAGCCGGCTATGACGAGCACCCGGCCGTATGTACCCTTATGGGTATCGGCCTTGCGCTTTGGAAGCGGGGGTAAGGTCCTGATCTGTCTCATGGAGTCGTCCCGTCTATCAGTATCCGATTTTAACAGGCTAGCAGATTATATCACTGGAGTAAACAGGCAATATTTGTAATTATGTTGCACTGTGCGATTGTTTTGTTTTAAAATATTGACCCGAACGAGCGTTTATGCTTCTTTCTTCTGCATGTAAGCGTGTGTTTTGGTGAAGATAGTATGGTATAGGCTTGAGAGATGAAAGAAAAAGACGCAAGTGAAGTAGCCAGGGAGAATTCTTTGAGTGGTTTTGGGTGCGCTGAAGGCATCATGTCTATTATTAAACGAACTATCGTGCAATGCATAGTGGGGTGGAGATGGGCATAATATTCCGTCAATTGAACCCTCACGCCTGCCGTACGTATCTCGTGGGTACGGAGGGTGCGAATGAGGTCGTTATTATAGACCCTTTGCTGGAGCATGTGGGTGAGTACCTTGATTTGTTAGATAGGGAGAGGCTTAGACTCACCTACGCCATTGACACGCACACACACGCAGACCATATTTCGGGTGCTGCGGCCCTTAAGGACCAAACGGGATGCGAGTACGTCATGCACGCTACGGCGCCGCCGCGATGTGTCACGTACAGGGTGTTGGACGGGTTCATATATCACCTTGGAGCGATCCCGCTGGAGGTGATGCACACCCCCGGCCATACCAAGGATTCTATAAGCCTGGTATTTCCTGACCGCATCCTGACAGGTGATACGTTGTTTCTCGATGATGGAGGGGCGGGACGTGATGACCTCTCGGGCGGAAACCCAAAGGAGCATTGGGAAAGCCTGCAACAAATCCTTAAATTGCCGGACCATCTTATCGTTTACCCTGCGCACGAATACCACGACCGTCAGCCCTCCAGCCTGGGGGAACAGAAGATACGCAACCCCATTCTAAAGTTACGGACAGAGGAAGACTACATTAAGCACCTTGAGGGTCTTAAGTTTGGTCCTGCGGATTGGATGAAAGAGATTCTGAAGGTGAACTATGTGTGCGCTCGCGACCCGAAGTCGGCGTGGGTTCCCGTTGACACCCCGGCATGCGAGGTGCAAAATACGCAGGCCTACGGTATTAACGACCAGAGGGTTGTCCGTATATCCGTGGCAGAGCTCAGGCGACGGCTAAACCTGGCCAACAACCTGCTCCTGCTGGACGTGCGTGAGCCGGATGAACTGGAGGGCGAACTCGGCCATCTGGCCGGAATAAAGCACATCCCCGTCGGCAGTCTGAGCGGTCGTCTGCCGGAACTTGAGGGCCACAGGGATAAGCATATTGTTGCTATATGCCACACGGGCGGACGCGCCCATACGGCTGCGCAGATATTGATGCAGGCAGGTTTTGGGCATGTATACGTACTTTCCGGCGGTATGAGCGCCTGGCGCAAGGCTGAGAGTTTCTAAAGACTTTGACAAGAGGGGCGGCAATGCTCATCTCCCGACAATTGCCTATATGTCTATCTCTTGGTGTGTGTCTTATTTATGAGCGAGGCTGTGTAGCCGGCACCAAAGCCGTTATCTATGTTTACAACCGCTACCCCTTCGGAGCAGGTATTTAGCATGGTGAGGAGCGGTGATATGCCGCCAAAGCTTGCGCCATAGCCTACGCTGGTTGGTACACCAATCACCGGGCAGTCTACTAACCCGCTTACTACCCCGGGCAGTGCACCTTCCATACCGGCTACTACTACGATTACGTTGGCCTGTGATAATAACTTCCGATGTCTTAGGAGCCTGTGTATGCCGGCAACACCTGCGTCATAAAGCGTCTCCACCTTGTTGCCCATTAATTCCGCCGTGACCCTTGCCTCTTCCGCCACCGGTATGTCAAGTGTCCCCGCGGTAATCACCAGTATCAGCCCCTTCTGTGTCTTGCGCCGCGTCTTCCTTGTTATTGTGATGGTCTTGGCCGTCTCGTTATACTGGGCCTTCGGAAATTTTTTGACCATTGCCTGGTAGATGTCCGGACCCGCCCTGGTGGCCAGGAGGTCGGTTTCGTCCCTCACAATCTCTCGGGCTATTGTTACAACCTGTTCCGGCGTCTTCCCCTGGCAGAATATGACCTCCGGAAAGCCCCGGCGCAGTGCCCTGTGGCTGTCAACCTTTGCAAAACCCACGTCCTTATAAGGGAGGTCCTTAAGATGCTCGATGGCCTCTTCCATAGAGTATCTTCCATCCCGGACCTTCGCGAGTATCTTTTTGATAAGGTTTATATCCATATTGTTAAATGGTACGTTGTCCGGCTTATGCGACCGCTTCAACCTCTAAGGTAGAAAAGTTTCTCTCGGCGTATTTATAATAACCCAGACCGGCTACCATGGCAGCGTTGTCTGTACACAATACAGGTGAAGGGCAGTGGAGCTCGATGGAGATTTCTTCTAAGGCCTGGGAAAATCTCTTTCGTAGCCTGGAGTTACAGGCCACGCCGCCTCCAAGGATGACCCCGTTGACTCGATGCCTCTTCAGTGCAAGAAGGGTCTTATCCACCAGGACGTCCACGATGGCCTCCTGAAAACTGGCGGCTATGTCGGCGGTCTCTTGCGGGCTTAATGCGCCCTTGCGCTTCCGGAGACCCTGATAGTGGTACAGCACGGCTGTTTTCAGGCCGCTAAAGCTGAAATCCAGTGACCCGGGTTCCAGGTACGAACGCGGGAATGGGACGGAGGCGGGGTTGCCGTTTGTGGAGATTCGGTCAATCTCCGGACCCCCAGGGTAGCCCAGTCCTAACAGTTTTGCAACCTTGTCGAAGGCCTCTCCTGCGGCATCATCCAGTGTGGTGCCCAGGGGCTGGTGGTCTGTTTCACTTCGGCTGAGGAATAGGCTGGTATGCCCCCCGGATATCACAAAGCTTATAGTTGGGAAGTGGAGGTTTTTTCCATATTCCAACCCGCTGGCGAGGATGTGGGCATGGAGGTGATTAACCGCTATCAGGGGCGTCTTTAAGAGCCATGAAAGGGTCTTTGCAGTGGTTAGGCCGATGAGCAGTGCGCCAATAAGCCCCGGGGT
>JAUXLO010000060.1 GCA_030623665.1 Planctomycetota bacterium | reverse complement strand
GCACGGTATCTCCCCGCCCGAGGGGGAGGTCTATCAGGCTGTCGAGGGGGCCAACGGTGAGTTGGGTTTTTATGTGGTAAGCGATGGTACGGGCAAGCCATACAGGCTGAGATGCAGGCCACCGTCCTTCTGCAATATGTCGGGCGTCAAAAGGATGATTGAGGGAGGCATGATAGCCGACATAGTTCCCACCTTCGGTTCAATGAACATGATAGGCGGCGAGTGCGACAGGTGATAAACAGTAGAATGAAATAGGTAACGAGTAACTATGCCAGAATTCTCTGCCAAAACTATGAACAAATTTAAGTCGGTGGTGGCCAAATACCCGGAGAAGGGCGCGGCACTGCTGCCCACTCTATGGCTAGCGCAGCAGGAATTCTCTGCCATTACGCCCGAGGTGGAGGAGTACGTGGCGGGGCTGGTAGGTGTATCCCTCGTGAGGGTCAGGGAAGTACGCACCTTTTATACCATGTACACCCCAAAACCCCTGGGTAGGTATCATCTTCAACTATGCACCAATATAAGTTGCTCACTCCTCGGTGCTGAGGAGCTTCTGGAACATCTGAAGAAGAAGTTGAGAATTAACACGGGTGAGACCACTCCGGATGGAGAGTTTACCTTATCCAACGTAGAGTGCCTGGGACACTGTGGCACCGGCCCCGCAATGCAGATAAACGATGATTTCCATGAGAACCTTACCAAGGAATCCCTGGACAAAATACTAGACTTGCTCAAGTAATATGGCTAATACGGCTATCCTGACAAGGAATTTTGAGAAGAGGAATTCGCATACCTTAGGGGTATACGAGAGCTTAGGGGGCTATAAGGCGCTTAAGAAGGCCATTGTTGAGATGAAGCCTGAGGAGATCGTGGAGGAGGTAACCAAGTCAGGCCTTCGCGGCAGGGGCGGCGCCGGCTTTCCGACGGGTAAGAAATGGAGTTTTATCCCAAAAGAATCTCCCAAGCCCAAATACCTTACCGTAAATGCCGATGAGGGCGAACCGGGCACCTTCAAGGACCGGCCACTGATGGAACAGGACCCACATGCAGTCATAGAGGGTTCGATTATTACCAGTTACGCCGTCGGTATCCACAGCGCATTTATCTATGTCCGGGGAGAATACGTAAAAAGCATCCGGAGGCTGCAGGATGCAATAAACGAGGCCTATGCAGGTAAGTATTTGGGCAAGAACATCCTGGGTTCAGGTTTTGACCTGGATATGGTCGTGCATCGCGGTGCCGGGGCCTATATTTGTGGTGAGGAGACGGGTTTGCTCGAATCTCTGGAGGGCAAAAAAGGTCAGCCAAGGATGAAGCCCCCGTTTCCGGCCATAGTCGGCGCATTTCAGGGCCCGACCGTGATAAACAACGTTGAGACCATGGCCGCCATACCCCACATAGTAAATAATGGGGGCGAATGGTTTAACAACCTTGGCGCGCCGGACGTGGGCGGAGGGGTTAAGCTCTATCCAATAAGCGGGCATGTGAATAAACCGGGTGTCTATGAGCTTCCCTTGGGGACGACACTCAGGGAGATTATATATGAGCATGCAGGTGGCATAAGGGGCGGCAAGAAGTTAAAGGCCGTGATACCTGGCGGGTCGTCGGCGCCGGTGCTGAAGGCCGACGAGATAGACGTCAAGATGGATTACGATTCTCTTGCGGCCATAAAGACCATGCTGGGGTCCGGTGCCATTATTGTCATGGACGAGGACACAAACATGGTTAAGGCCCTGAAGGTGCTTTTGAAGTTTTATGCCCACGAATCCTGTGGCAAGTGCACTCCTTGCCGTGAGGGTACGGGTTGGATGGCCAGGATAATAACCCGGATAGACGGGGGGGAGGGTGAGCTTTCAGACCTTGATACCCTGTTGAGTATAGCCGAAAACATAAGGGGTAATACCCTGTGCCCGCTTGGCGAGGCCGCAATAGGCCCGGCTATAAGCTTTGTCACAAAATTTAGGAATGAGTTTGAGGACTATATACAGAAGGTCTAAATAGAATATGCCAACGGTTACTATAGACGATCAAAAGATAGAGGTCCCACCCAAGACGACTATCCTGAACGCGGCAAAGCAGCTAGGCGTGGAGATACCCCACTTCTGTTACCACCCGCGACTGACCCTGGTGGACGCCTGCAGGATGTGTCTTGTAGAGGTCCAGGGTGCGCCGAAACTCGTTACCTCGTGCTCCAATGCGGTGAGAGATGATATGGTCGTGTTTACCGACTCAGCGAAGGTGCAGGAGGCCAGGAAGGGCGTACTGGAGTTTCTTCTCCTGAACCATCCGATGGACTGTCCCATCTGCGACAAGGCCGGGGAGTGCAAGCTTCAGGATAACTATGCCAGGTTCAGCCTCCACTCCAGCCGCCTTAACCCCAAGGACGGCAAGATACACAAACCCAAGGTGGCAGACCTCGGCCCGAAGATTGTACTTGATGTGGAAAGATGCATCAGCTGCACCAGGTGTGTGAGATTCTGCAGTGAGGTGGTGGGGAAGGAGGAGCTGGGCATATTCAACAGAGGTGACCACGCCCAGATAGGCACCTATGACGGAAGGCCCCTGGAGAGCAACTACCAGGGCAATCTTACGGACGTCTGTCCGGTTGGCGCGCTTACGGCCAAGGATTTTCGCTTTAAATCAAGGACATGGTTCCTTTCACAGACAGATTCCATATGCCCCGGATGTGCCAGGGGTTGCAACGTGCAGATACATTCCAGCGAGAGGTCGATAGACAAGACGAGGCGCAGGGTGTACCGGCTCATGCCGCGAGAGAATGAGGACGTAAACAAGATATGGCTGTGCGATATAGGGCGATACGGCTACCACTTTGTAGATGCCTTTGACAGACTGGGTAAACCTTCTATAAGAAAAGGCGATGATATCTCAATGGCCGACTGGGATACTGCCCTGGGTACGGTAGCCCGGGAGCTAAGAAATATCTGCGAGAGACACGGACCGGCATCGGTCGGGGTTATCCCTTCGCCCCAGCTCAGCAATGAAGACCTGTATGCGGTAAAGAAACTCTTCCACGAGGGTCTCGGCATCACCAACATTGATTTCAAGCTGCCGGGATGGAATGAGGGTAAGGCGGACCAGCTCTTATTGATGGCTGACAGAAATCCCAACTCCAAGGGTGCCGAGCTGCTGGGTCTTACCGGCATAGGGGCAAAGGCCGAAGAGATAATAGATAAGGCGGCTCAGGGCGAGGTTAAGGCCCTGTATATAGTGGGGGGCGACATGGCAGGACTCCTTGGCGAAGACAGGGTAAGAGACGTCCTCTCCGGTGCTGAACTGGTGGTCTACCAGGGAAGCAACTTTAACTATGCATGTAAATTTGCCCATGTTATCCTTCCCAGTGCTACCTTTGCGGAGAAGGACGGAACCTTTACCAATTTTGAGGGCCGGGTACAGAGGATAAGCAGGGCCGTAACGCCTCTGGACGAGTCTCTTCCGGACTGGGAAATTATGACAAGATTATCACATGTTGTGGGACTGCCGCTACCTTATGAAAAGGTGGAGGACGTATTTAACGAGATATCAAGAGAGATAGCCGACTTTTATGGTTTAAGTTACAAGAAGCTGGGGGACAGGGGCGTAAAGTTAGGAACGGCAGGGGAATAAAGAAAAGTGTATGAAGCGATAATTATATTAGTAAAGATTGCCATAGTCTTCGGGTTTGTGCTGAACGTGGCGGCGATAATGAGCTGGGCCGAGAGGAAGCAGAGCGCCGTCATGCAGGACCGCATAGGCGCAAACCGTGCAGACGTCTTCGGACTCAGGATAATAGGGCTGTTTCATCCCATTGCCGACACCATAAAGATGTTGACCAAGGAGGATTGGATACCGCCGCAGGGTAACCCGCTTATACACACCCTGGCGCCTTTTCTCTCCCTCTTTATGGCCCTTATCGTCTTTGCCGTCATTCCCTTCGGGGATACCCTTCATGTCGGAGGCTTGCACATAAAGCTTCAAATAGCCGATCTGAATGTTGGGGTGCTCTTTGTCCTGGCCTTTGGGTCGCTGGGCGTGTACAGCGTGGTCTTGGCTGGCTGGTCGTCTAACAATAAATACTCGCTCCTGGGCGGTATAAGGGCGGCGGCCCAGGTAATCTCTTATGAGTTGGCCCTGGCACTCTCCATAGTGGGCGTGGTAATGGTCTATGGCTCTATAGAGCTTGACGATATTGCAAGAGCACAGGGTGGGTATGTATTGGGCTTTATTCCTTACTGGGGTGTGGTGGCGCAGCCCCTGGGTTTTTTGATATTTTTTGCTGCGGCCGTGGCGGAGACCAAGCGTACGCCCTTCGACCTGCCGGAGAGTGAATCGGAGATAATCGGCTATTTTACGGAATACAGCGGCATGAAGTTTGGTGCCTTCTGGATGGCTGAGTTTATAGAGATAATTGCCGTAGCCGGGGTCTTGACGGCTCTTTACTTCGGCGGCTGGCAGGTCCCGTTTTTGAATGACAAAGGGCTGATTATTCCGAACGTGTTCTCTGTATCGCTGCCCCATCTCCTGGTGGTGCTCCTGCAGGTGTTTGCGTTTGGCCTGAAGGTAATCTTTTTCTGCTGGCTTATGCTGTTAATCAGATGGACCCTGCCCAGGTTCAGGTATGACCAGCTTATGGACTTTGGCTGGAAGTTTCTGCTCCCGCTGGCCCTGCTTAACGTGGTGTTAACGGGTTTTCTGCTGATTCTTAGAGGATAAAGGGTGAAGATAGTAAGTGAAAAGTTAAGCTTCCTGGAGAGCCTGTATCTGTTTGAGATAATAAAGGGCCTGAGGATAACGGCGGGTCACTTTACGAATAACATGTTTTATCACATAGCCCATCTCTTCGGCCTTGAGCAGGAGGTGCCTGCGGCGGTAACCATACAGTATCCAGAGCAGAGGATCCCCATGTCAAAGAGATGGCGCGGAAAGCACAGGCTGAACACCAGGCCGGACGGCTCGACCCGGTGTGTGGCGTGTATGCTGTGCGAGACGGTGTGCCCGGTGCAGTGCATACACATAGTGGCAGAGGAGCATGAAGACCGGGAGATTGAGAAACGTCCGGAGAGTTTCGAGATAGACATCACTAGATGCTGCTGGTGCGGGATGTGCGAAGAGGCCTGCCCTGTAGACGCCATATATATGGACACGGGAGAGATCCCTGAGGCCGGTTACTGCCGTGAGGATCTGAATTATGATAAGGAAGTGTTGATAAAGAGGACCCCGCCACCCGGTTACCAGCGGAGTCTGAACCCGCCCGAAGGGGGTGCACCGAAGGTCAATCCCCTGGGGCTTTAAATAGAATAGACAAATGGAAGCATTATTCTTTTACGTAGCGTCTGCCATAGCGATCATCTCTGCAGTGTCGGTAGTACTGCAGAATAAGGTCATGTATAGTGTACTTTCCTTGATAGTTGCGCTCTTGGCCGTTGCCTGGGTATACGCCATGTTGAGTGCGCCGTTTCTGGCGATTGTTCAAGTGATTCTATATGCAGGTGCTATCGTGGTACTCGTGTTATTTGCGGTGATGATGCTCAGGTTTGATGAAAAAGAGCAAAGGCGGCTCCGCCCTGATCTTCTAGGGGTATTTGGAGTGCTTGTGGCGATGGTCTTTACCGGGGTGCTTGTATCGTTGTTTTACCGTGGTTGTTTTGAGTGTGCATCCATCCGGGGAGAGTCGGCTTCCATTCCGGCGGATTTTGGCAGTATTAGGTCCATTGGCAGTGTCCTTTATACCCAATATCTGATCCCCCTTGAACTTGCGTCAGTCCTCTTGCTGGTTGCGGTGGTGGGGGCGGTGATGCTTGCCGGGAGGCGTTAAGTTTCTTTAAGGAGAGGATAGTTGTCACAGGCTGAAGCCATTGTACAAATCATTATAGAGGTTGGGCCACCTCACTATCTGGTGCTGGGCGCAATCCTGTTTAGTTTAGGCGTGTTGGGTTTTCTTGTGAGGAGTAACGTCATAGTGCTCCTTATGTGCGTAGAGCTGATGATAAACGGGGCCGGGGTTACCTTCATTGCCTTTTGCAGACAAATGGGCTCTCTTGAGGGACAAATCTTTGTGCTCTTTGCAATGGTTATAGCTGCGGTGGAGATAGCGGTAGGCCTGTCTATTATAGTCCTTGTGTTCAGGGGCCGGGCCACCTTAGATGCAGACGAGATGGAGGTGCTAAAGTGGTAGCGGGCTATCCGGTCCTTGATCTCCTATGGCTTGTGCCTGCCATACCCCTCTTTGGGGCGATATTCAACTGTCTCCTGGGCTCCAGGGCGGGCAATTTTATGGTCAGCGTAGTGGGCTGCGGCAGTATCGGGCTGTCGCTTGTGCTGTCATTATATATATTCAAGGCCTTCCTCGGCCTGCCGCCGGAAGAGAGGCATATAGAGCTCTGCTTGTTTCAGTGGATAACCTCGGGCACCTTCCAGGCGCCCCTGGACCTGCTGCTGGACCCACTTTCAATGGTCATGATTACCATGGTCTCCGGTGTGAGCTTCCTCATACACGTATACTCCGTCGGCTACATGGAGAACGACAAGTGTTTTGCCCGCTACTTCTTCTATTTAAACCTCTTTGTGTTCTTTATGCTGACACTGGTGTTGGCGGGTAATTTCCTGGTGCTCTACATAGGCTGGGAGGGTGTCGGCCTCTGTTCTTATCTCCTGATAAGCTTCTGGTATGACAGGCGAAGCGCGGCGGAGGCGGGGCTGAAGGCCTTTGTGGTTACTCGCTTTGGCGATTTCTTCTTTGCCCTGGGGATAATGCTGGTCTTTGTGCAGTTCGGCACCATTCGCTTCCACGGCGTCTTTGAGAACCCGGCAGAGGTCATTGACTCGAGCATGGCCATGTGGATAGCGCTGCTTATCTTTGCAGGGGCGGTGGGGAAATCCGCACAGATACCATTGCACACGTGGCTGCCGGACGCCATGGAGGCGCCTACGCCGGTCAGTGCGCTTATACACGCCGCTACCATGGTAACGGCGGGTGTGTACCTGGTGGCCAGGTGCTACCCTTTGTTTGAGTTGTCGCCTTTCTCTCTGCAGGTGGTTGGGCTAATCGGCCTGCTGACGGCCTTCGTCTCCGCCACGGTGGCGCTGGTGCATACGGATATAAAGAGGATATTGGCCTATTCCACTGTAAGTCAGCTTGGGCACATGTTTCTGGCCTTGGGGATGGGTGCCCCTGCGGCTGCCATTTTCCACCTGCTTACCCATGCATTTGCCAAGGCCCTCCTGTTTTTGGGTTCTGGCGCCGTTATACATGCACTGCATGATGAGATGGATATAAGAAAGATGGGCGGGCTCAGGCGATATATACCCGCCACCTTCTTTACGTTTACCATAGGCGCATTGGCCATGTCCGGTATACCAGGCCTTGCGGGGTTCTTCAGCAAGGACGCCATCCTCCACGCCACCTTTGTTAACGGCGGGTTCTTGATGTGGGCCCTTATAGTAATAACGGCAAGTATGACGGGCTTCTATACGTTCAGGATAATATTTATGGCCTTCTTTGGCGAAAAGAGATGGGACATGCACCTCCATTATCCGGGGAAGGTGATGATTCTGCCCCTTGTGTTGCTTGCCCTGCTGGCGGCTGCGGGTGGATACATGGGTGTCCCGCACGTGCTCGGCGGCGCCGACCATATAAGTAACTTCCTTGCGCCGAACTTCGGTGGTGCTGAGACGCACGGCACGGTAGAACCTTTGGGCGAAGCCACGGCTGAGGTTGCGGAGGGCGAGACCGCAGTTGTGGAGGGTGAGATGCCGGAGGCCGCCGCAGAGGCAAAGGGATATATCCCTGCAATAGAACCGGAGATGCTTCTAATGCTGGTCTCAGCCGTGATGGCCTTCGGGGGCATCGGTCTGGCCTTTTACTTCTATGTGGTTCCCGGCGGTAAAGGGGTGCCAACTCGACTGAGTGAGAATCTGGGTGCAGCCTATAGTCTGCTGACAAACGCATGGTACTTCGACAACGTCTACAAGGCAGTCTTTGTAGACCCCTATATGAAGCTCTCCGGATTTTTCTGGATGGCCGTGGACACCGCCGTGATAGACAGTGTTGTAAGAGGTGCTGCGGGTTCAATCCTGGGCGGCGGTAGGATTTTGCCGAGTCTGCAGCTGGGGTTGGTGCGCTGGTATGCAACGGTTATGGTATTGGGTGCGATAGTAATAATCCTTTATATATAGGTTAATATTGCTATGGACGTATCTAACTGGCCAATTCTGTCGTTGTTAGTATTCGTGCCTGTGGTTGGGGCAGCGGTCATATTCCTTATACCCTGGCGGGATGATTTCTTGCCAAAGGTTCTGGCACTCCTGGTCAGCGCGGTAAATTTACTGCTGTCTATAGTCCTTTTCAGGTCGTTTGACCCGGCATCATCCGAGATGCAGCTTGTGGAGAGGGCAGACTGGATACCTGAGCTGGGCGCAGGCTACTTCCTGGGTGTGGACGGGATAAGCCTGTTTATGGTGATGATAACCGCATTTATGGTTCCCCTGGCCATGCTTAGCTCGTGGGATCAGGGGGGAAGACGGCAGGACCTCTTTTACGGCTTCTTGCTCCTTTTAGAGGCGGGTCTAATTGGTATATTTCTTGCCCTGGACCTCCTGCTGTTCTATGTCTTCTGGGAGGTTATGCTGATTCCGATGTACTTGCTCGTGGGCGTGTGGGGTGGCGCCAACAGGCGCTACGCCACGTTGAAGTTCATAATATACACAATGGGCGGCAGCCTCCTTATGCTGGTGGCTATACTTGCCCTGTACTTCTTCCACCATGCTCAGACAGGGGTGTACACCTTTGATATAATGAAGCTCTACGATACGTCTATTCCACCACACGCCTTGTTGCCCATGGGGCTGGCGTTTTTTGTGGCGTTCTCCGTAAAGTCGCCACTATTCCCCTTCCATACGTGGTTACCTGATGCGCATGCCGAGGCGCCGGTTGCAGGTGCGGTGGATATCACGGGGCTACTTATAAAGACCGGTGCTTATGCATTTCTGCGGTTCCTGTTGCCGCTGTTTCCCGAACTCTCTATAAGCTACGCACCCGTTGTGGTGGCGCTGGCGCTTATTGCTAACCTGTACGGTGCTATACTGGCAACGGCGCAGGATGACCTGAAAAGGCTTATCGCATACGCCAGCGTGAGCCACGTCGGGCTGGTTATCCTCGGGATATTTGTCTTCAATGTCCAGGGTATAGACGGGCCTCGTATGCCGTCGTGCGCGGTGACGTGCGCGAAAGCATCCAATATGCTCAGAGCGCCCTGGATCATCTGCCCGAAGAGGATGTCACCGGCCGGATGCGCGCCTTCGCTATTTTGGGCCTGGCCCAAACCCGGGCGGGCGATGTCGTCGCCGCTCAGCAGGCATTTTCAGCGGCTATCGATATGACCATGGCCATGGGTATTCCCCTGG
>JAUXLO010000039.1 GCA_030623665.1 Planctomycetota bacterium | reverse complement strand
TGTCGGGCTGGAGGGCAAGGAGTCGCAGCTACCCGGGGAATTGAGCGGCGGAATGAAGAAGAGGGTGGGAATCGCCAGGGCACTGGCGATGGACCCCGATATCATCTTATTTGATGAACCTACTACGGGCCTTGACCCTGTTATGGCAGAGCGCATTGATGCTTTGATGATTGAGCTGAAGAATAAATTAAGAAAGACAACGGTCATAGTGACCCACGATATGGATTCCGCATTTAAGACGGCAGACCACATTGCAATGA
This sequence comes from Planctomycetota bacterium, assembly GCA_030623665.1. Classification (GTDB taxonomy): domain Bacteria; phylum Planctomycetota; class Brocadiia; order Brocadiales; family Bathyanammoxibiaceae; genus Bathyanammoxibius. The sequence continues at coordinate 10,524 of JAUXLO010000039.1, read as the reverse complement.
TATACGAGGGTAAGATAGTAGAACAAGGTTCGCCGGATCAGTTTTGGCAGAGTACAAACCCTATCGTCGAACAATTTATAAGCAGGTTTAAGAGACAGGGGGCTGAAAAAACCCCTTGAAAAAGGGAGGTGTGTCGTTATGGCTTCGCCGGCACAGGCAAAGAAGGTCGGTATATTTTTCATCATCGGCATGGTTATCTTCGGGCTCATCACCTTCAGAGTGGAGCAAATAGGCCGCTTTTTCAAGAAGCGCAATGAATACAAGGCCTATTTCAACAGCACAAAGGGCCTGAAAAGTGGCTCAAAGGTCTCTCTTTCTGGAATGAACGTCGGGGATGTCAAGGACGTGAGTATTGAAGATGACAAGATACTGGTAATAATGGCCATCAGCAAGAAGACTCTAATACGAGAGGGCTCCGTCGCGGTAATCGTCCCTGATTTTCTTTTTGGCAGGAGCTACGTTGACATAAGCCTGGTACCGCCGGACAGACCGGTGCTGCCCCCGGGTAGTGTGATAAAGGGTGTCGACGTCCCCGGGTTTAGTGACATGCTGGTAAAATTTGACGAGGCTATGAGCAGTATCGAGATACTCACCGAGACCCTGGAGAGCGCCCGGACGATTCTGGTCAAGTTGGAGAAGGGAGAGGGCGCAATGGGGAAATTATTTACCGATGACGAGATATTCGATGAACTAAAGGGTGCGGTGACCAGCGCCAACTATATTATGGGCAAGATCTCCAGGGGGGAAGGGACTATAGGTAAACTCCTGGAAGATGATGAGCTATTTGAAGACCTCAAGGGGACCGTGAGTAACGCAAACCTTATCCTGGCCAAGATGTCCAAGGGCGAGGGCACTATGGGAAAGCTGATTATGGATGAAGAACTGTTCGAAGACCTGAAGGGTTCGGTAGAAAACGCCAATATCATCCTGGGCCAGATTGTCAGGGGTGAAGGTACCCTGGGTAAACTGGTAAGAAGTGAGGACCTCTATGAAGACCTGCAGAATATGATGGCCAATCTAACAGAGACAGTCAACGGGTTTAGAGCCATCATGCCGCGAGGCGCTTTCAGCGGCGTAATATATAGTTCCTTTTAGGTGGACTCCAACTAATCCACTGTTTGCCGATATCTGCTGGCGGCCTTGCGCAGCAAAAAACTTGTAACCTCTTGTGTTGAATCTTCTACTATGGCAGGAAGCTGGGCCTTGTCTAGGAAGGATTTCAGCGGGACGCTGTAGACATTGTATCTCTGCTCCTTTCCCCAGTAGGTGTATATCCAGACATTGGCAGTCTTGATAGTCCCGTCGGAAAAGAAGTCGAAGAAGATTAACCAGCCCTTTAGGCCTGACAGCTCGTTCTCAGCCAGTTTTTTCTTTAATTCCGCATTGAAGGGTTTTTCAAAGCGTACCTTCGCCTCAATTGCCTGCTTCTTTTCCTCAGAGGTGAAGTCGTGTTTAGGAACGGCCCTTACGCCTTGCATAAAGCCGACGCCCCAGCTCTCCGACATGCTAGTGCACCCGGCAAGCAAAAGCGTTACAAGTGCCGCCCCGATCAACCTCATTCCATATCCCTTATCGACCATCTCTTATCTCACTCCTTAAGTGAGGAAAATAACATCTTCCTTACCGAAAGGCAATTATAATAATCTGTTGAAGTCATTACAAGGGCCGGGCCCGTACAGAGGTTTCCTATTCCAGGTCCGGGGAGTATGACAACGATAATTCAACTTGATTGTCCTTTTTCGGTGTGTAATAATACCCTGGCGTAGTCACCCGCGCGCATAAGATAAGGCCAATGAAAATCGATACTAACAGCACAATAGAGGGTTTCAAAAAGTACGTTATACCCAATTATATCAGAAACCCGGTGGTCCTGACCAGGGGTAAGGGAGTGTATCTTTGGGATAGTGACGGCAGGCGGTATTTGGACCTCTTTTCCGGCTGGGCGGTGAGCAGTCTGGGCCATTGTCACCCCAGGGTGGCAAGCGCTATCATCAGGCAAGCGAAGCTCCTTGTCCATGCCCCAAACATATTTTACACTGCGGCCCAGGGGAGGCTGGCCAAACTCATCTCGAACAACTCCTTCGGGGGCCTGTGTTTCTTCTGTAACAGCGGAGCCGAGGCTAACGAGGCCGCCATCAAGCTGGCCAGAATACATTACAGCCCCCAAGAAAAATATAAAATAATTACCATGCATAACTCTTTTCACGGGCGTACCATGGCTGCACTCGCTGCCACTGCGCAACCAAAGTACCATAAAGGCTTCTCACCTATGCTGGAGGGTTTTACGTTTGTACCCTTCAACGACCTTGAGGCGGTGAAAAGGGCCGTGGACGACAAGACCTGTGCAGTTATGCTGGAACCGATACAGGGAGAGGGCGGAATAAACATCGCATCCCAGGAGTACCTCAAAGGCCTGAGGCGTCTCTGTGACGAGCTCAGGTTGCTTCTCATCTTAGACGAGGTTCAGTGCGGTATGGGGCGTACAGGCAAGTACTTTGCTTATCATCACTACGGGATAACTCCCGATATCATGACGCTGGCCAAGTCTCTGGGAAATGGCACAGCCATTGGTACGATGGTGGCAAGGCCGGACCTTGCAAACAGCCTGGTGCCTGGTAGTCATGCCTCCACTTTCGGCGGCAACCCTCTCGCCTGCGCGGCGGGTATAGCCGTCTTTGAAACGATTGAAATGGAAAGGCTCCTGGATAACGCCTCTGAGATGGGCACGTATTCTATGGAGAGACTTAACGCCCTGGCAGAAAAATTTCCCGGCCTTATGAAAGAGGTGAGGGGCATTGGCCTTATGATCGGTATTGAGCTCGAGAAGGAGGGCGCGACCCTTGTGAAGAAGTGCCTGGAAAGGGGTCTTATCCTTAACTGCACACACGAAAACGTTATCAGGTTTATGCCCCCGCTTAATGTGAAGAAGAAGCACATCGACGCCGGGATAGCCATCCTGGAAGACACGCTGGAAGAATATAAATAAGGAACACGGAAAAATATGCAGCCGAAACATCTCGTTACTATAGCTGACTTATCTCTTGATGACATAAACAAGATCTTCCATATGACCAGGGAGCTGAAGTCTTCACAGGCCGAAGGGAAGACTGCCAAGCCCCTTGAGGGAAAGACCCTGGCGCTGGTGTTTGAAAAGAGTTCGCTCAGGACGCGGGTCTCATTTGAGGTAGCCATGGGGCAGCTAGGGGGTAGTGCCATCTATTTGAGCCGTCAGGATATAGACCTGGGTCACCGGGAATCGGTCCGGGACGTAGCCATGACCCTTTCAAGATACGTAAATGCGATAGTACTAAGGACCTTTACCCATAAAACCGTGGTAGAGACGGCAAAGAACTCCACCATCCCGGTAATCAATGCCCTCTCCGACTACTACCACCCGTGCCAGGCGCTGACGGACCTCTACACCATCATGGAAAAGCGTGAGACGCTTAAGGGTCTGAAGGTGTCCTTTATCGGCGATGGGAACAACGTGGCCCGCTCGCTTGCGCTGCTTTGTGCAAGGTTGGGTGTTACCTTCCGCATTGCATCCCCAAAGGGATACGAACTGGATAATGCATTTCTCGACAAGATAAAAACACTGACAAAGGGAAATTCTTTGACGATAAGTAATAACCCAAGGGAAGCGGTCGAGGACGCTGACGTTATCTATACCGACACCTGGGTGAGCATGGGTCAAGAGGCGGAGACAGAAAAGAGGCGAAGGGATTTTCAGGGCTATTGTGTTGATGCCCCCCTGGTAGCGCAGGCAAAGAGCGGCGCGCTGGTTATGCATTGCCTGCCTGCCCACCGAGGTGAAGAAATAACCGACGAGGTATTAGACGGCCCCAACTCCATCGTGTACGACCAGGCTGAGAACCGCCTGCACGTACAGAAGGCGATACTAAAACTACTCCTCCTTGCCGGTTCGTGAGAATGCGTGGTTAGAAGGCAAAAGCAATGACACGAAATAAGATTCGTCGTGACACGACCTTATTTGCCCCTTAGCGGGCCCGGCCTTTTAATGGATGGGCGATATGAGAGCAGATGGTAGAAGACCAGGCGAACTCAGACCCGTGGTGATACATAGGGGCTACACGAAGTTTGCCGCGGGTTCTGTACTGATAGAGACCGGGGACACAAAGGTAATCTGCACCGCCAGTGTAGAGGATGGCATACCCCGCCACCTCTTAGGTACCGGTCAGGGCTGGATAACGTCGGAATATTCCCTCCTTCCAGCCTCCACTCTTACCCGTACCTCCAGGGAGTCAAGCCGAGGCCGCATTAACGGGCGCACACAGGAAATACAACGCCTTATCGGCAGGTGCATGAGGGCGGTGGTGGATATGACAAAACTCGGAGAGAGGACTATATGGATTGACTGCGATGTCCTTCAGGCCGATGGGGGAACACGCACCGCCGCTGTGACGGGCGCATACGTGGCCATGGTAGATGCCTTCAACAAAATGAAAGAAAAGGAACAGCTTACCGGTCCCCCGCTAAAGGATACTATTGCCGCCGTGAGTGTGGGCGTTGTGGGGGGCGAGGTGTTGGTAGACCTGAACTATGCTGAAGACGTGGCCGCACAGGTGGACATGAATGTGGTTATGACCGGTACCGGAAAATTCGTCGAGATACAAGGCACGGGAGAGGAACACACGTTTAGCAATGACCAGCTGGCAGAGATGCTTACACTGGCCAAGAATGGTATTGTGGAACTGACCAGGCTGCAGAAAGAGGTATTAGGCAATATAGAGATAATCCCGACCTGTTAAATCATACCGCGGGACCTTTGCCGTTACACTAAACATTTTCTATCTTCACATCACCGCTTTATCTCGTACGCAACGGTCATAAGCCGATAAGCTTTCCCTCCCCCCCTGGCGAGGAGAGACAAGTCACGCCGTAGGCGGACTTGCTTCTGGCGTAGGTGACTGTCACTACAGGGGTTACCTGCACGACAAAACATTTTGTCAACGATAAGACGATAAAAAATTCAGTGCACCGGATACTCATAGGTACGACCAACCCGGATAAACTAAAAGAGGTCCGTGAAATCCTCCATGACCTCCCCGTGGAACTCATCGGCCCAGAGAAATTCAGCCCACTGCCGGAGGTCGTTGAGGACGGCCAGACCTTCCGTGAGAACGCCGCGAAAAAGGCCGTCGAATGGGCAAGGTCTACCGGCCAGTGGACCGTGGCCGACGATTCAGGGCTTGAGGTGGACGCCCTCGGCGGGGAACCCGGCGTGACGTCGGCCCGCTACGCAGGCAAGGACGCCACCTATAACGACAACAATCTAAAACTCCTTAAGGCGCTTGAGCGACTGCCAATGGAACAACGTACCGCCAGGTTCTGCTGCGCCATCGCACTGGCCAAACCAGACGGCCTCATATTTGTAGTGGAGGGGCAGTGTGCAGGGCTCATAGCCAAAGAATCCAAAGGCGAACACGGGTTTGGTTATGACCCGGTCTTCTACCTGCCCGAGTACGACAAAACCTTCGCCGAACTGGGCCCGGAGATAAAGAACCAGATAAGTCACCGCACCCACGCACTCAGGAAATTTAGGAAAAAGTTTTTAACGCTAACAGACACGGGCCAATAAAAGACCATGTATGATCGTCGTTCTGAGGACTCGCCCAATCTGCCTGAGGCGGAGCGAGTTCGCCCCGAGACGTTACGTCAAAGATGCATCGCCTTTGGCATACACCCCACAACATTTAGTTTATAACATGCCCCGCTGGAAACCCGTCATCAAGGAAGTCCATTAGTTCAGGGTCGTTTGCTTCCACCCCTTAAAAAATGAGACCTCTGAAAAATGCGAAAAATTCAAAGTAATGATACGTACTGTCATTGCGAGCGAAGCGAAGCAATCTCATATTCTTTAGTTAAAATCACTTATGAGATTGCTTCGTCGCTTCCTCTCCTCGCAATGACAGGTTTGTACGTTTTGCAGAGGTCTCAAAATGATTAAGAGGTTCCTCTATAAAAAATTTCTGCAAAAAATCCTGAGATTTCCCTTGACAATATGTAGTGCATAGTGTAAAAGCCTATACAATATCTTGCGATACTAAATATTGTATGTTTAGTATGCAACATGCTTATTTATATGTCTTCTTCTCTGGGGGTGGCAGTTGTGGACCGTATGTCTGGCCGTAAGAAAAGGACCTCGCTGTGTCGCATGAAGTCAATCAAAATGACATCTCGGCAGCCATGGAGCAGATAGCACGACCACACAAAAAACCTCTCTCGTGCGCAAAGCCAGCAAAAACCCAGTGGCCCATTCATGCAGTGCCCCTATTGCAAGCAGGACAATGACAAGGTAATAAACTCGAGGCCCTCGGCAGACGGCCTCAACGTAAAGCGTCGCCGTGAGTGTCAGAGCTGCGGTAGGCGCTACACCACCTATGAGAGGATGGAGGAAACTCCACTAAAGGTGATAAAGAAGGACGGCCGCAGGGTGGCCTTTGACAGGGGCAAGATACGCATCGGCATTGAGAAGGCCTGTGAGAAAAGATCTATATCAACCGACATGATCGAGGCTGCCGTTTCTGAGATAGAACGCGACCTGTATAACAGATTCGACCGTGAGGTGCCCGCCAAGCACATCGGCGAACAAATCATGCAAAGGCTGAAGGGCCTGGACAAGGTGGCGTACGTAAGGTTTGCATCCGTTTACCGTGAGTTTAAAGACATCAGCGACTTCATGGAAGAGGTGAAACCTCTCATAAAGCGTGAAGGGAAGAAGAGGCAGTAAGTTTCTTAGTAATGCAGCGTATGAGCTACGCTAAAGGCAGGTATGTACGCATGAGGCGAAGCATTACTTATTCTCACACGCGGAACATACTAAATGAATTTCTAAAAGAGGAAAGATGATTAGCGAAACAAAGGGAAAGGACTTTTTTCGAGCAAACAAGAAAGGAAGAGAACCTGTGAGCCACATAGAGACCGTGAGAAAACGTGACGGGAGGTTGGCACCATTCAACGAAAGAAAGATAGCCAATGCCATTTTCAAGGCGGCGCACGCAGTAGGCGGCGACGACCGAAAGATGGCTGACGAACTGGCCGAGCTGGTCTCCCATTTATTGAAAAAGAAATTCAACGGGAACACCCCGAACATAGAAGACATACAGGATATGGTAGAGGACGTACTTATAAATACCGGCCATGCCAAGACGGCAAAGGCCTATATCCGCTACAGGGACAAGAGGGCACGGCACAGAGAGATACTGAAGGTCAGGAAAAGGACAAATAAAGGTCGGGACACAACCGATGCGGCCCTGCTGGTAGACACTGACATACACGACGAGACCTCCGAATGGAACAAGAGCAAGATTGCGTTAGCCCTGGACAAGGAGGCCGGTATCCCCATAGATGAGGCCATAGAGATTTCCAACGTGGTAGAAAAGAGGGTCTTTGCCTCCGGTATCCGCCGCATCTCCACCCTCCTGATAAGGGAGCTGGTGGATAACGAACTCTTTGAGAGGGGTTACGACACCCAGCTAAAGAAGCAGGCCACGCTAGGCATGCCCAAGTACGACCTGGACCAGCTCATATTCTCCAAAGTTAACGAGAACAGCAACATTGCCACCAACAACCCGGAGGCAATAAACCTCGCTATTGCCGAAAACACCCTTAAGCAGTACGCGCTCCAGGAGGTCTTTTCCGAGGACGTGGCAGAGAAACACCTCTCCGGTGCCGTTCACATCCATGACCTGGGTTACCCGACAAGGGTCTACTGCTCCTCCCATTCCCTGGAGTACCTGAAGAAGTACGGTCTGCATCTCGATAATCTTGACACGGTCTCCGCCCCGGCACGACACGCCCGCACCCTTACCGGCCACCTGAACACCTTCCTTGCCTCCATGCAGGCCTACTATGCGGGTGCCCTGGGCATAGGCTACATAAATATACTGTATGCACCATATCTCGAGGGCATGAGCCAGAAGCAGCTCCTCCAAGAGGCCCAGCACCTCATATACAGTTGCTCCCAGAGCGCCTTTTCTCGTGGGGGTCAGACCCTGTTTCTAGATTTCAACATCCATACCGGCGTGCCAAACTACATGAAAGACATACCCGCCATAGGCCCCGGAGGAAAATACACCGGAAAGACCTACGACAAATACTCCGAGACGGCCCGTCGTTTCACCATGGCCATGTTGGACGTATGGCGGGCAGGCGACTGCCACGGCCATATCTTTGCCTTCCCGAAGTGCGACCTCCACATAAACCAAGACACCTTAGATGACCCCGACCAATACAAAATCCTCGAGTACGCCTGCCAGATAGCCAGCGAAAACGGCGTGCCGTACTTCGTCTTCGACAGGGATGAAGTGACACTGTCGGCCTGCTGCCGGCTCCGGACCACCATAGAGGACGATTATATGATAACCAATCCGGAGAGCATGCGCTTCTGCGGGTTCCAGAACGTCACGGTCAACCTCCCCCAGGCCGCTTACAGGGCAGGAAAGGGAAACTGGGAAGAACTCTACAGGGAGATAGACGACACCATACAGATATGCATCAAGGCGCATCTTCAAAAGAAAGAATTCATCGCTAAGCTTATGTCATGTCCCGAGATGCCACTCTGGCAGATAGGGCGAAAAGCCAAGGACGGCAGGCCCTACGTGGACCTCGAAAAATCAACATACATCGTCGGCATACTCGGCCTCAACGAATGCCTCCAGTACATGATGGACGCCGAGCTCCACGAGGGCGAAGAACCCCTGCGGCAGGGACTGAGGATAATCGCCTTCATGTACCAGAAGGTAAAAGAGGCGGGGAAAAAATATAACCTGAAATTCTCGCTGGAGGAAACGCCGGCAGAAAGCGCATCGAGAAGACTGGCAAAGATAGACGTGAAGAATTATCCACAGTCAAGGGAGCTTGTAAAAGGAAGCACGGAAATGGACGAACTCTATTATACAAACAGCGTCCACCTCCGGCCAGACGCTCCAGTGGACATGCTGACCAGGATAATCCTCCAAAGTAAATTCCACACCTTGATAGAATCCGGTGCCATCATCCATGCCTTTTGTGGAGAGGAAAGACCTCCCGCAACCAGCATCATGAACCTGGTCAAAAAGACCTTTAAGAACACGCAGGCGGCCCAAGTTACTATCTCACCAGAGTTCACCGTCTGCACCGTATGTGACCGCCTCTCGCCCAGGCTTACAGAGCAATGCGACCACTGTAATGCATACAACATATACGGCATCCAGAGACTGGACAGCTACGAAACCAGACTCGGCAACTGGGAGACCACCAAGATAAGGACCCTGGCGGAAAGATTCAAGAACGCAACACTCATGGAGCCTGTCTAAACACATGTATCGTTCCATTGTCGAGCAGAGAGACACTTTTAATGGTCACTTGTATGGAGGGGGTTTCCCCCGATAAGATCAAAATTCATCTCACCGCTGGAGGAAACCGATAATGGAGCAAGACGCAACACAAACCTTAAAGGCGTATAAGGGCTATAAAATCAACGTTCAGAAACAGCATGTTCCGGGAATGATAACAATAACCGTGACCGACGCAGAATCTGGCCCCGGCCTCTTATCCTTCCACCGTTTTTGTAAGACAAATGCGGCCGCCGAGAAGGCAAAGAGTGAGCTACTGGGCGAAGCACAGAGGTACATCGACAAGACATAAAACTTACCGCATACAACTCTCTAACACTATAAAGGAGATTCTTTATGTGGGAAACGGAAGAATCGACGGAAAGGTTGCCAGAGCTGGAAAAAAAGATTACCTCGTACGAGACAGACTTCCTGATTGGTCTGTACCTGTACAACCCAATCCCCGAGACAGTGGACATCAATGACGTGGCAGAGAAACTATTAAACCATCTACGCAGTCTACCTCGGACCTCTGGCGCGCACTACAAAATAAAGCTTCATGAGGTTGGGCTGGACGGTTTCGCTAATGTGTACTACGCGTCACCGGGAATGGGGAGTGTTTTCTCTTACGACCAGCCGATTTTGGTGGGACAGCAAGACCTCGCCAAATCATAACCGTAATCTGTTTATCCGGGGAATCTATTCCCGTAGTTAATTTGGTGGACTTGACGGGGGTACAACTCAAGTAATTAAAATGCCTGTGCAGATAAAAGGTTTCATAGAAAACAGCCTTATCGAATGGGAGGGTATGATAAGTTCCGTTATCTTCCTCCCCGGCTGCAACTTCCGTTGCCCTTACTGCCACTCCCCCCACCTTGTCAATCCAACCGAAGACATGGAGACCATACCGCTTGAGGCAGTAATAGGTTCCCTGAAGAAAAAGAGGGCTTGGGTAGACGGTGTTGTTATATCAGGCGGAGAGCCCACCCTCCACAGCGGTCTCAAGGAACTCTTAAGACAACTTAAGGCCCTGGGCCTTAAAGTAAAACTCGATACCAACGGCACAAACCCCACCTTACTGGAAGAACTTATAAGAGACGGACTGCTTGACTGTATAGCCATGGACATAAAGGCCCCTCTCGATGATAAAAGTTATCAGAAAGTCGCTGGAGGGCCATGCAATGTGTGG
>JAUXLO010000105.1 GCA_030623665.1 Planctomycetota bacterium | reverse complement strand
TGGGTTTATATGGCGATTACGTGCCTGGCAGCGGCACCTATTCTTGGTGTGCTCATCTATCTGGAGCCATACAGGATGGCCAGGCTGCTGGCCTTTATGGACCCTTGGGGTGATTCCAGTGGTGCGGGTTATCACCTGATCCAGTCATGGATTGCGTTAGGCTCGGGAGGTCTGGTTGGCAAGGGTCTCGGTGGTGGATACCAGAAGCTTCTTTTCCTGCCGGAGAGTAGCGGTGATTTTATTTTTGCCATACTTGGCGAGGAACTTGGTTTCCTGGGTGCGTTTGGCCTGGTGGTGGTTTTTGCCATACTGGTCTGGCAGGGTCTGAGAGTTGCGTGTATGGCTAAGGACCGCTTTGGTCATGTGCTTTCACTGGGTGTTACTTTTATGCTCGGGTATCAAGCGGCCTTCAATATGGCAGTGGCGTTGGGCTGTGTGCCGACGAAGGGTATTGCGCTGCCATTTATAAGTTCCGGGGGGTCTTCGATGTTCTCCTCTCTGGTCGCTGTAGGGCTTTTACTGAGTGTGGCAAGGCGTTATGAGGCTGGGGCCGTCCTTTCGGCTTGTCCATGGCAGCCCGCTGCACGCGTAGAAGGTGCTGCACGCCAGGGGGACCCGTGAGGATGTCATTGGAGAGGAATGCCCTTACCTACAAGAAAGGAAGAGGTGACGAGTCCTTGAGAATTGTGTTTGCAGGCGGTGGTACTGGTGGACATCTTATGGCCGGTGTGGCTACGGCAGAGGAGATACGGTCACGTTTTCCCAAGGTGGGGATATCATTCTTTGGTACGGGGAACCCGGTTGAGAGGCGGTGTCTCCAGGGCAGAGGGTTTGGGTTTTTCAGCGTAATGGGCACTGGTTGGAAGGGTTCTATTACCAACGCGGTGATGTTTTTTGGGGGATTCATCGTGAGTCTGTTTAGTTGTTTATTGACACTGAAGGAGCTGAAGCCGGATGTTGTCTTTGGTCTGGGCGGATACTCGTCACTGGCCCCCGTGATAGGCGCAGCTGTCCTCAGGGTGCCTGTGATAATACTTGAACAGAACGTGATGCCAGGTAAGGCCAACCGGCTCTTATCCAGGTTTGCCGACCTGGTGCTGTGTCACTGGCCTTCGTCCTCAACGTCAGAATGTTTTGGAGATATAAAGAGGCTTCATTTCACGGGTACACCGCTGAGGAAGGGACTTTTGGATAATGAGAAGGCTAAAGCGGCTGCGTTATTCGAACTTTCCCCCGACAGGACCACCATACTTGTGTTGGGAGGTAGCCAGGGGGCTTCGGCGATAAATAGGGCGGTGACGTGGTGCCTGCCCGAGCTTATGGAGAGACGCCGCGACATACAGCTAATCCACTGCACGGGTAGCGAGGATTATTTGCAGGTAAAAGATGCATATGAGACAAATGGTGTTGAGGCCAGGGTGTATGAGTTTCTTGATGAGATGGGTGCTGCTTACAGCATGGCAGACCTGGCGGTCTCCAGGGCAGGGGCCACTACGCTGGCCGAGCTTACGGCGCGTGGTATCCCTGCAGTGTTAGTCCCATATCCCTATGGTACGGATGACCACCAGCACATGAATGCGCTGGAACTCTCGAAGAAGGGTGCGGCAGTGCTTCTGGAGGAGCGTTTTCTTACACCGAAGAGGCTTTCCATGGTCTTTTCAGAACTCCTGGGGGATAAGGAGAGGCTCAATAGGATGGGCCTTATCTCTAAGTCGATGGGCAGACCGAGAGCTGCTCAAGCGGTTGTGGATATTACGCTGAGATTACTTGAAAAAAAGAAAAGCGGAAAGATATGCCAGAACTTATCTCTTCAGACAACGTGATCACGGGAGTACCGGACTCACTGAAGGGGCGCAAGGTGTACCTCGTGGGTATAGGTGGCACGGGTATGAGTGCCTTGGCGAAGATGCTGATTGAGGGCGGGTGTAGCATCTCTGGCTCCGATGTGCAGCTCACTCCAGTTATCTTTGCCCTTGAAGGGATGGGTGCAAACATAACCTTGAAGCAGGACGGTTCCTGGATAAGGCCTGATACGGCACTGGTTGTTGCATCATCGGCGATTGGCAGTGATAACAAGGAGCTGATAACCGCTCGTAACAGGGGGATCAAGGTGGTGAAGTATTCCCAGGCACTGGGCACGTTAATGAAGGAGAAGCTCGGGATAGCGGTGAGCGGGACCCACGGCAAGACGACAACCACGGCCATAATTACTACGATAATGAAATGTGCAGGATTAGACCCCAGCTTCGTTATAGGGGGTGAGGTGGCCGATCTTGGTGGTGGTTCGGGCCTGGGAGGTGGAGAATATTTTGTGGCGGAGGCCTGCGAATACGACAGGTCTTTTCTGAACCTTTCGCCACACGTGGGGGTTATCACTAACATTGAGGAGGACCATTTCGATTATTATCGCGACATGGACGAGTTGGTAGAAGCCTTTGGGGAATTTGCATCTAAGGTGTCAGGGGACGGCCTTCTTGTAGTGTCGGGAGACGATGCCAACGTCAGGAGGGCAGTTGAACACGCGTCTTCAAGGGTAGAGACTTGTTGTATAGATTCTCCTGCACACTGGACGGCGTCGCCCCCTGTCATTCAGGACGAGGAGAGCAAGTTCCAAGTATTCCATTGGGGCAGGCGTTTTGGTGATTTCAGTCTTAAGATTCCCGGCAGATATAACGTGATGAATGCCCTCGCGGCCATAGCGGTGTGTCATCATGCCGGTGTTAGTAAGGATGCCATACGGGAGGCGCTTTCAAACTTTGCAGGCGTTAAGCGCCGCTTTCAGGTACTGAGCACGATAGGGTATGTGACGGTGGTAGATGACTATGGCCACCACCCTACCGAGATAAGCGTGACGCTTCAGGCCGCAAAGGAGTTCTTCCCGGGCAGGAGGCTCTGGTGTGCCTTTCAGCCGCACCAGCATAGCCGCACGCGTACCATGCTTAAGAGTCTGGCCAGGGCCTTCCAGAAGGCCGACAGGATCGTTTTCACTGACATATATCCTGCAAGAGACAATCTCAAGGACATAAGGTCTGTAAGTTCTATGGACCTCCTTCTAGAGGCCAGAGGGGCAGGGACGAAGGCCCTCTATGTGCCAGCCCTTGACAATGTTGCAAAGGAGATATCCTCCCGTCTACATCCGGGGGACGTAGTGATGACCATGGGTGCCGGTAATGTGTGGCAGGTAGGGGTGGAATTGGTTTCTATTTTAAAGGATAAATATAATGGTAAGGGCATCAATTAAAGACGCTCTCAGGTATGAACATCCTTTAATGCAATACACCTCGTTTAGAGTGGGAGGTCGTGCAGATGTATTTGCCGAACCCTCCAACATACTTCAACTTCAGGAGGTTTTACGTTACGGAAAAGACGAGGGACTAGATATATCTGTTTTAGGTAAGGGCTGCAACACATTGATATCGGATCGTGGTGTAAGGGGTCTGGTAGTGCGTCTATCGGGTGGATTCTTCAACAGAGTGGAGCGAAGAGGCCCCGGGATTGTAGTCAGTGGCGGAGGTGCAAGCCTGCCAAGGTTGGTTCGTAGGGCGGCCCGCTGGGGCCTGGAAGGGTTGGAGCCGCTCGTAGGTGTGCCAGGCAGTTTGGGCGGGGCCGTGGCCATGAATGCCGGTGGTAAGTACGGCGCCGTTGGGAGTCACGTTAGAAGTGTGACTGCCATAGGGTACGATGGTGAACTACATTATTATGAAAAGGACGGGATTGATTTTGGTTACCGTAGCTCAAGCCTGTCTAACTTGATAATACTGGAAGTAGAGCTTGAATTGAAGCGCGGTGACAGAGGTGCTATTTCAAGGCGGATGTCAGGCATATTTCAAGAGAAGAATATGACTCAGCCACTGGCCTCTAAAAGTGCCGGCTGCGTATTTAAGAATCCGAAGGGTCTTAGTGCGGGTGCATTGATAGATAAAGTAGGCCTTAAGTCCGCGAGGGTTGGTGACGCAGTAGTTTCGTGCAAGCATGCCAACTTTATAGTTAACGTGGGTTCAGCGACGGCTTCCCAAATCTTAGAGCTTATCTACAGGATAAAGGACGAGGTGAAGAAACAATTCGGTCTGATGTTGGATACGGAGATAAAGGTATGGTAACAAAACAAGTTTATCCTCCTGCTGTGAATACGCCCGTTCTTACGTCAGATGGACGGGTAGGCAAGCGCGTGGCGGTGCTTATGGGGGGAACTTCTCCTGAAAGAGAGGTTTCCATTTTGTCGGGGTGGGCGGTGGTAAGGGCCCTGAGAGAGCTGGGTTATATGGTGACTCCTATTATGGTTGACGATGAAGAGGTAAGGGGGCTGGACGGCCTTGATGTGGACGTGGTGTTTATCGCTATGCACGGTTACTTCGGGGAAGATGGTGGTGTTCAAAGGTTGCTGGAGTCCAGGGAGATTCCCTATACCGGTTCTGGAGTACAAGCCAGCAGGATGGCCATGGACAAGGTTGAAACAAAGTGGGCCTTTGTCCTGTCTGGGTATTCCACACCTGAGTTTATGACCCTGAGGCGGGGCCAGCCCATACAAGAATTGGAAGGGCTCCTCCTTGAGAAATTGCCTCTGCCGCTGGTGGCCAAGCCCTCCAGGAGCGGTTCCAGCGTTGGCGTGTCGATTGTTCGTGACGTACAGGAGCTGCCCCAGGCCCTTGAGACGGCCTTCCGCTATGACGAAAAGGTGGTTGTTGAGAGGTATATCCGGGGTAGGGAGCTTACGGTGGGGATACTCGGTGACGAGGCGCTGCCTGTCATTGAGATAAGACCTGCAAGGGAATTTTATGACCTTAGTGCAAAGTATAAGGATAGTGGTACCCGTTACATAACTACCCCTGAAATTCCGAAAGATATTTACGCTGAAGCGCAGCGACTGGCACTCGATGCCCACCACAAGCTCGGTTGTTCAGGGTTTTCCAGGGTAGATATGATATTGAGTGGAGAAATGGAGTTGTTTCTCCTGGAGATTAATACGATTCCCGGTCTTACAGAGAGGAGTTTACTCCCCAAGGCTGCCGAGGCTGCAGGTATAAGCTTTCAGGAACTGTGTAGGGAAATTGTATTACTTGCGCAGGGAGAGTC
The DNA here is from genome assembly GCA_030623665.1 of Planctomycetota bacterium. GTDB lineage: Bacteria > Planctomycetota > Brocadiia > Brocadiales > Bathyanammoxibiaceae > Bathyanammoxibius. The sequence continues at coordinate 1,406 of JAUXLO010000105.1, read as the reverse complement.
AGAGCATGTTAAGGAGAATGACAGTCTTAAGTGTGTAGGGGTATAAGATGAAGGCCATCGCAAGAGATAGAAACATGACCAAGGTCGGAAGATTTAGAGGGTTGATCGAATCCACTTATTTTTATGTCTCTCTCCTTGTTGTGTGTATGGGCCTCATGGGTTGGGCTACTTACGAGGGGTGGAGGCAGCTTACTGTTTTGGGGGACTTCAGCGTACGGGAGGTCTCGTTCTCAGTCTTTCCTGTGGATGGGGTGAAGCCGGGATTGTTAAAAGAGATAAAGGATACGAAAGCCCTGATCGGGAGGAACCTTTTTGAGAAAGATCTCACAAAAAGAGTGGCAGCAATCCTGGAAAGTAATCCGTGGGTCTTAAAAGTTCATTCTGTAAAGAAGGTATTTCCTAGTAAGCTCAGCATAGAACTTGAGCTAAGGAGGCCGTCAGCCGTCCTAAGGAGAAACGGTACGTTTTATCTGCTTGATGATGAAGGTGTAGTGCTTCCCACCTGGTATTATTCCTGGCCATCGGACCAGGGTAAGACCCCCTACATACAAAACGTACACATAAGGAAGATCCCAAAACCCGGCAAGAGTGTGGATGACTTAGGGATTGAGGCCGGCATAAAACTTGTAAAGTTTTTAAAAGACAATAATGCCCATAGACAGTTGGGGATAAAGGTTGTGGATGTCAGCAACGTAGGTCTGGGAAGAACTGTAGGCGAGAGTGACATAGTTCTCTGGACCAAGAATGGTGTGGCAATAAAGTGGGGCTGCTCACCGCAGTGCCAGCAGGTGGACGAACTCTCTGATACTGAAAAACTGAACAATTTGTACAGCGTGGTGAAGACGGAGAAGTCGAGACTGGCACATTTGGAATATGTGGATGTGAGATGGAAAACCCCACGGGGGAAGCTGCGCTAGACAGGTGGTGTTAAATACGGGAGATCATGAGGTATTAAATTGGAAGCTTGGGTTTGCAATATGAGAGATTATATCCGCCTCGTCTCCATCTGCCTTGTGGGCAGATGGATTGTTCGCCAAGTGCGGACAAGTAAGAGACAAATAGCCACCCCTCACCTATGGCGAGGCGGATTTTATATCCTTAGGAGCGGATAGTCGAAACGTGAATTCAGGTAACGGAACAAGATCCTTATCCGCCTCGTCTCCATCCGCCTTGTGGGCAGATGGATTGTTCGCTAAAGTGCGGACAAGTAAGAGACAATTAGCCACCCCTCACCTATGGCGGGGCGGATTTTATATCCTTAGGAACGGATGGTCGTAAAGTGAATTTAGGTAACGGAACAAGATCTTTATCCGCCTCGTCTCCATCCGCCTTGTGGGCAGATGGATTGTTCGCTAAGAGCGGACAAGTAAGAGACAAATAGCCACCCCTCACCTATGGCGAGGCGG
>JAUXLO010000114.1 GCA_030623665.1 Planctomycetota bacterium | reverse complement strand
GGATATGAGATATGGATGTTTCTGTTTTGATTTGTCGTACTCCTGGGTCTGGGTCTGGGGTTGTGCCATAGTATTGATTGGTATCAATCTGTTGGGTAGCATACTGAGTGCTTTTCTGACCAAGACTTAGCTGTTTATGAGGAAAAGGTATTGGCCGATAAAAAGATATTTATCAGTGTAGGTGACCCTTCGGGGGATATGCATGGCGCAAACCTCATGGCCGAGGTGTTGAAGAGAGACCCCGGGGTAAAATTCTACGGGTTAGGGATACACAGAATGCACGATGCCGGGCTTCATTGCATGCATGCCATGGACGACCACGCAATTATGTGGGCAAATACCCTGGTTAAGATACCTACCCTATGGCAGATGTACAGAGACTGCAAGCGCTTTTTCGAGGAGGAGAAGCCACATCTTGCGGTACTGATAGATTACGCCGGCTTTAATATCTACCTCGCACGTGCAGCCGCCAAACGTGGGGTGCCAGTCATCTACTATGTATGCCCTCAACTCTGGGCCCACGGTAGCTGGAGGATAAAGAAATTGAGAAGGATGGTCAGGAAGATGCTTCTTGTCTATCCCTTTGAAGAGGAATTTTACGCTGATTCTGGCATACCCTTTAGATACATAGGCCACCCGCTCTTCGATGAACTCAGTAAAAGGGAGCAAGACGATGCCCTGGTCAATCGCCTTAAGGCCGAGAAGGGAGAGTGTCTGATTTCAATCCTCCCGGGAAGCAGGGAACAGGAGATAGCGAAGCTCCTGCCTATTTTCCTGAGGGCCGTTGAGGACATACACAAGAGACTCCCACAGGCAAATTTCATCCTCTCCTGCCACCATGCGAGGAATCTCGACCTAATAGAGGTCATCACAAACAGGTTTGACTTCCCCGGCGAGATCGTCGTCGGTAACCTGCCGGAGGTCATTGAGGCATCCACCGTTTGTATGACCAGTTCCGGAACGGTGACCATGGAGGTAGCCGCCCATCTTACACCGATGGTGGTCGCTTACCGTATTACGCCAATCGCCTATTTCGTATCGAAACCTTATATAGAGACGCCCTTCCTGTGCCTCGTCAATAAGGTCGCCGGAGAGCACCTGATCCCGGAATTGCTCATGTACAGGAACGATTATAGATGGCTGGCCGACAGGGTTGTGGAGCTGGTACAGGATAAGGACCGTAGGAGACATGTCATAGAGGGCTTGGCGCAGGTAAAGGCTACTATGGGTGGTCCCGGTGCATCAGTGCATGCGGCTGAAGAGGTCTTGAAGATGATAGACAGTGGTAGTTAACAGGGGAGGCCGAAATAGTTCTTGTGCGTGCTTTTAAGGAGGTCTATAATTAATAATTACAGACCTCACCGGATTTGAAGGAATTAATTTAACCCTAACCAGAAATAATCTGGACATGTCTCAAGGCCTTCAAGCAGCCATAGCCGCCGCCGCCCTTACCGTTCTTGTCGTTATGTTCTTTGGCATCCACATCCTTTTTCGCAGGTTCCTAATGAGGGATAGGACAAAGGGACCCGGAGTGCCGGGGACCCGCATGGAAAAGGAGAAACCACTCCATAAGAAACTTAAGCTAAGGAAAAAAGCAGGATAGGCCTCGAAGGCAGGTTGCGGGGCTCAATGTGCCCTTGCCTCAATCATCCGCCCCAGATAAAAGACGGCGCCGCCAATAACCAAGAAAGTCATTTCTCTCCCCATAGACCCCTGTACTATGCCAAAGTACAAAGCCTCCAGTAACATCAGCATGCCTACAACCTGAAACGACCTTCCCAAAAAAAACATCATTAGCCCTCACCAAAAGATATTTACCCCTAATAAACTCTTACCTCAAGCGGGAAGGGAAAAGTAAAACGTCCTTTCCCGTTATCCATTACCTTATACTCTCAAAAATACAATAAATCGTTAAAAATTCCAAGCCCGTTTCTAAAGGGCTTGAATCCCTGGCGGGGGGCGCTATAATGGCCTTGTATCTATAAGTATATACATTGAAAAGATTAACCACATAAAATGGGTGACGTTAACGAAGAAAAACCCAAAAAGTATCCTAACCTGCGGGCGCCAAGGGGCATGGAGGACGTACTCCCACACCAGTGGCACCTGTGGCGGCGGTTGGAGGAGGTAGCCAGGGAAATATTTGAGCTGTCCGGCTACCACGAGGTCCGCACCCCCGTCTTCGAAGACACCAGATTATTTGTCAGGGGCATTGGCGACACCACAGACATCGTCGAAAAAGAGATGTATACTTTTGCAGACGGCGAGGGATCCTCGATTACCCTCCGGCCGGAGAACACCGCAGGGGTAATGCGCGCCTACGTAGAGTATGAATTATACAAGACACAGAAATTTCAAAAACTTTACTACATCGGGGCCCAATTCCGAAAGGAGAGACCACAGGCCGGCCGCCTCCGACAGTTCCACCAGATGGGCATAGAGGCGGTGGGTTCCATGGACCCCCTTGCAGACGTGGAGACCATCAGTGTGGCTACCCAGGTCTACGACCGCCTCTGTCTGGCCGACTATGATGTAAAGCTCAACACCATTGGATGCGAGGAATGCAGACCACCATATCGTAAAGTCCTAAAAGATAAGTTGGCACGGTACAAAAAGGACCTCTGCAAGCTATGCCTGGCACGGATAGGGAGAAATGTCTTCCGTGTACTTGACTGTAAAGAGGATGGTTGCAGAGAAATAGCTCGCAAGATGCCCGCAATATACGACTACCTTTGCAAGGGGTGCAAGGACCATTTTGAGGTGGTCAAGGAGGCTCTCTCTGACATAAATATCCATTACGACCTGGACCCGTTTTTAGCAAGGGGCCTGGACTACTACACCAAGACCGTGTACGAGATAATCCTCCCGTCCCTTGGCGCAAGGAGCGCCATCTGTGCCGGTGGGCGCTATGATAATCTCATCTCCGAGATAGGTGGTCCGCCCACGGGCGCTGTTGGCTTCGCTATGGGAATGGAGAGCAGTATGCTTGCCCTTGAAAGGGCCTACCAGGATAAAGTACCTGTAGACGAGGGGGAACCTCTTACACAGGTGTATCTCGTTTCCATCGGTGAAAATACCCACAGGGAGTGCTTCAAGATTGCCCAGAGGCTGAGGGCCCAGGGCATTTCCTGTGACCTGGACTACGAGGACCGAAGCCCGAAGGCGCAGATGCGTACTGCAAACAAGCGCCGCGCCAGGAGGGTTATCGTGATAGGACCCGACGAGCTCGCCCAGGGACAGGTAAAGCTGAAGGATATGGAGACAGGTAAGGAAAAGCTCCTCACCGAAGACCAGATAGCAGTATACTCGCAGGTGGACGCGGCGAACTGGGACTAGACCGTAGAACCCGGCGGTTAAACAGATCGGGCCGTACTGTGCCCCACTACGCAGTTCAACGAATCACCGTCTGGGGTCGGTAGCCTTGATAATAGCGCTGACGGATCTCTGGTTAAACCCCTTGAAACCCTCTCTCCTCTGTAGATTCTCCAGATGACTGCCCCGGGCACCCTCTTTGATAAACCTCTTACACTGATCTCCCGTTATACATCTGTCCTTTAAGAGCCTCTCCGCCCTATCGGGCACCACCCGCCAGACCTGGCCCTCGGTAAATGCCTGTTTGAGAAAGTCAAAGTGAGAGAAGGGTTCCATAGTGCTAATACCCTCTTTCGCCAGGCCCTCACGCAGGCGCTCGAAATCGAATCTGCCTGCTACGTGGTGCAGCCCGGCCTGGAAGAAGCTCTCACCATGGAGGCCCACCCACAGCCCGACCGTGCCCAGTTTCTTTTCCATCGGCAGGGGATAGTGTGCGAAGTCTGCCGTCGTCTCTTTCGGCGCCAGGTCCAGATCGGCGAAGACGGTTATCCGTAATACCAGATGTCTTAGCACCTGCGCCCCCCAGCCGGCCTCTTTACCGGCGTAGAAGCGTTCCCGGCACACGAATCCAAGTTTTTCCAGTATCTTTATCAAGTCCGGCATATGCCTGCGGGAGCACCTGAAGGTGTGGTGGTCGTGATTGCCCCAGCCAAGACCGAGTGTGTCTTGACGCCCCTTCTGTATACGTGACGCACGGTTTCTAAACACCCAGTATTCGCGCTCTGCCTTGAAGATGAGATAGCCTGCAAGGTCCCTGCCTACGCGGGAAATCATGTCGTCAACCGTCTGCCCAGTCTCACGGAACCCCTCTTCCTGGTTTGCATACCAGCGACACCTGGACCTCCAGAGACCCTCTGCATCTCCATACTTCGTATAATACTTGGCTGAAGGCCTTTTTATAACATATCCCCGATACCCGCGGCGTTCCACGGCAAGAAGCCTTGTGTCATTCTCTTCGCTCACGACCAGCCTGCGATAGCAGCTCAGGGGCTCACCCTCCGGGGCATGCGCCATGCCGTGGATCGCCGCAAACGCCGCCAAAGACTCGGGCATCAGCGCCACCTCCAAGGAGGGTTTATCTGAACCCTCCTTTACGAGTATGTCGGGGAATATGGCGCCGGGGTGTGAGTAGGCGGATATCCCCGCCGGGGTCTCGGCCAGTGGATTCTTCCTGAAGCCGAGGTTCTCGAGTGCGGCTCTTACGTCTCCCGAGTCAGGTATTACTATATGGTCTATCCAATCAAAAAATAGTGTACCGGTCTTTTCCTTCAGAGACCGTGAGAAGTTTGCGGCCCATTGGTTTGCCTTTAGAAAGCCATCTATATGCCCCGCTATAAAGCGCTCTGCCTCGGGGCAGCGCTTCCAGTCATACGCACCCGTCTGGTTCATAACACCCCTCTCGCCTACGATAATGGCGTCTTCATGCTAGTGTATAACCACCAACGCACTTACCTTTGAAATCCCCCCCGTCCCCCCGTTTACTAAAGGGGGGAATTCCTAAACATTTATATTCAAATAGCCTTTTCAGTGTAGCTTAATATTCTTAAGATGCAGGCGGTCCCTTATCTCCCTGCCAAGACGTGCGGCGAGTTCCGTTACCTCGGTCTGGTCTTCCACACGTTTAAACATGTCCTCTGTAATGCTATCAACCTTGCCAAAGATCCATGGGACGGCGCTGATAGTGCATTCCGTACCGTAGCCGCATGAGAGGCACGGCACGTTTCCCGATGCGGTGACTTTTCCGAGTACCACCATCCGCTCCATCTCCATAAACTGGGCTATCTGTTCTGCGGCACGCTCTGCACCGGGGATGTTGTTCTCATTGATGCCCACCGCCACCGCTACGCCCAGCTTGCCCGTGCTAAGCGCCTTCTGGTGGCGGAAGCAGTACATCCTCTCCATAAAGGCCTTGGTCCTTGCGTCCAGACTCCCGTATGGCGCGTAACCGCCTATTATCAGCGCCCTGGCATCAAGCACCCTGTCGGCGACCCCCTGCCAGTCGTCCTCCTGCTTGCACACATTGTCGCTCACACAGCCCTTACACGCATTGCAGGGGTGTATGTCAAGTTCGGAGAGCTTTATAAATTCCCACTCCATCCCTGTGGCATCCAGAACCATTTTTATTAAGCGGTCGGTGTTACTGTTCTCTATCGGACTTCCGCTAATTCCTAGTACTGGAGGATTCATACCCGTAGACCTTTAACAATATCCGTTCAAGTGTCATTCTGAGGGCTCGCCTGACAAAGTGGCGAGTCCGCCTAGGGCGTGAAGTGAAATGACCGGTGTCATTCTGAAGGGGCGTAGCGACTGAAGTCACGCCGGAGGCGGATGCGCCCCTGGCGCAAATCTCCAAAACACTCGATTCCTCGCTTCACTCAGAATGACGCATGATGCTTTGGAAATTCTCACAGCGTCCGAGCCAGTCTATCACGGCCCACGGACATTTGCAATAAAGCAGATACACGTTAAGTTTACAGGTGGAGTGTACCCTGCCAAATACAGTTGACAACGCTTATAGCCAGCAGTATCTTTCTTCACTGGGGGAGAGCCTATCTGAGAAGCACAGCCTGCTATCAACAAATAACACCAAGGTTCCAACTTGAGACTGGACTGGCCATGTATAAATGTCACAGGAAGGAATTACAGGACTAACTTAAATACTGGTACTAAGAGTGGGGGGGCAGGTT
>JAUXLO010000153.1 GCA_030623665.1 Planctomycetota bacterium | reverse complement strand
TGGCGAGGCTCAAAGAGGGGAGCGGCCTCGAGAAACTTATTGTAACCGGTTGTCTCGCCGAGCGTTATGAGAAGGATCTGTTAAGAGAAATACCGGAGATTGACCACGTAGTGGGACTTGAAAATTTTGGCAGGATAGCCGAACTTTCAGGTATAACGGGGCAGGAAGAGGGGTCTAACGGCTCGTGCAGCGGGAAGGATTCGTTCCGCGTCCGTCTGACCCCCAGGCATTATGCATATCTAAAGATATCCGAGGGCTGTGACAACAGTTGCAGCTATTGTGCTATACCCGCAATACGCGGTCCCTTCGTGAGCCGCCCTATGGATGAGATTCTCCGGGAGGCCGGAGAGCTTGCGGCTGGAGGTGCCAGGGAGTTAAACCTGATAGCGCAGGACAGCACCCAGTATGGCATGGACCTCTACGGGCGTCAATGTCTGCACGAGCTACTGGAAATGCTTTCAGAGATAGACTCCGTCAGGTGGATAAGGCTCCTTTATACACACCCTGCACACTTTTATCCGGAACTTATCAAGGTCCTCTGCGCCGGAAGCGAGAAGGTCGTCAAGTACGTGGATATGCCTGTGCAGCATATCAATGATAAGATGCTCGGGCTGATGGGCAGGCAGGTTACACGTTCCCAGGTGGAGGAACTGATACAGAGGCTTCGTGAAGAGGTCTCAGGCCTTTTTCTGCGTACTACGGTAATAGTAGGTTTTCCGGGAGAGGGTGAAAGAGAGTTTAACGAACTACTTGCATTTCTGGAAGAGGCGACCTTTGAGAGGTTGGGCGCATTTGTTTATTCCAGGGAGGAAGGCACACCTGCGGCCGCTCTTAAAGGCCGTGTCTCGGAGCCGGAGAAACGGAGGAGGCTTGCTGAGGTGATGACCCTGCAGCAAGGGATAACCTTCAGGAGCAATGCCCGCCTTGTCGGGCAGACCCTTGAGGTACTTGTTGACGGGCCGCAGGAAGGTGGGCAGGACGGACAGGGCTGGCTTGCCAGGTCATACGGAGACGCCCCTGAGGTGGACGGTAATGTTTTAGTGTTTGGTTCAAGATTGGTACCGGGAGAGTTTAAAAGGGTCATAGTTACACATCAAGAGGGATACAACCTTGTCGCAAATTGTGTGGAGTGATTATCAGCAGGTAAACAGACGGCGGGGTGTTAAGTGGCTTTTAGCACCTTTTTACTATCTTTTCGCCCTGGAGAATTCGGTCGGCCTGCCTAATCTATTAACGGCGCTCAGGTTCTTTATGGGCATATTGTTCTTTTTTGTCCTCTCTCTTGGGCTACTTGACTTGGCCCTGGCGGTGTTCATTATCGCCACCGTAACAGATTTCTTTGACGGATACCTGGCTAGGAAGAGGGGGCTCATAAGTAATTTTGGGAGGATAGCAGACCCCTTGGTAGATAAGATGATTATATGCGGTGGATTTATCGCGCTTGTTGCATATGCTCCGGCGGTGGTGGAGGCCTGGATGGTGGTGTTGATCGTCACGCGGGAGCTAGTCATTGGTGCCCTGAGAGGCTATGTAGAATTGAGGGGCATACGCTTCCCCGGCAGTATGGCAGGAAAGTGGAAGATGACAGGCCAGTGCGTCACCCTGTGTTCACTGCTACTTTACACCAGTCATTTTACCGGGGTGTGGTGGGCCAGGGTGTGGGTGGATGTAGCTGTCTGGTTTACGGTGATTATTACCGCCTACTCCGGGTTGGTTTACCTGTACTGTGTAGGGCATATCTTGCAGAAACGTATCAGGAGCATAGCAGTAGAGTAAGGAACATTATGGACTTTTGTAAGACACAGGCTATCACACTAAGGAGGAGTGATTATAGTAACTCCAGCCAGATAGTCACTTTCTACACAAGGGCGTATGGAAAGATTCGTGCACTGGCAAAGGGGTCGAAGCGTGCGGAGAGAAAGTCCCGTGGAGCGATTGATTTATTCTCATACACGGAAATAATCTTCGTGCAAAAGGAAAGTACGGACCTGCATCTGTTGGCGGAGTGGGAACCGCTCAGGGACTTCCCGGCCTTTAGGAAGGACATTGAACGGTTCTATGCCGCCTGTCATGTCGTAGAATTGGCATATGAGCTTACTGAGGAAGCGGATAGAAATGAACCCCTCTTTGATTTGATACTGGATACCCTGTACGGTCTTTCTTTGTCCAAGCGCACAGAGGTAGTCTTGCGTGCCTTTGAATTGCAGGCGCTGAAACTCCTGGGTTACTTACCGCAATTGGAGGAGTGTGTTAACTGTGGTACCGGTTTTGCCGGAAACCCCGGCGCAGTCTTCAGCCCCGTCGGCAATGGACTATTGTGTAAAAGGTGTGCGGGGGAGAAGGCCAATCAGAGCCTTTCACCAGGTGCACTCCGGGCCGCGGCCTTTTTGGCAAGTTCCAGCACCGCAGCATGCGACCGCCTTCGACTGCCTCAGAGGGTATCAGAGGAGCTCAGGTCGCTGAGCCGGGGCTGTCTTACCCTGGTGTTGAATAAACCTGTAGAGATGCGGAAGTTTATGAGATGAAACAGGTACGTCTTGCTTTGTTGCTTTTATTGGCAACTATGCTGATTTCTACGCCTGGCGCTTATGCAGGGTGGGTGTGGAACAAAGACACGGGTTGGGTAGACCCATTGACCTTAGACCCTGGTGTTCCAGACCAGCGCTATAAGCTCGCTGTAGTTATGATGTTGGACGGCGATTACGAAAGTTCGGTAAAGGAGTTTCAAAAGTTACTAAAACAATACCCTGACAGCGACCTTGTGGAACCATGTTATTTTAACATTGGGCGGGCCTATTTTCTGGCCGGCAAATTCAAGAAGTCCTTTGAGACCTATGAGACCCTTCTTGAGAAGTTCCCGGGCATAAGGATAACGGGATTGGTGCACAGTAAAGAGTTTGAGGCCGGAGTGGCGCTTATGCAAGAAAACCCGAAGGGCTCTGTCCGTATATTCGAGGGGATTATAGAACACAATCCGCAGGGCCCTCTGGCCCCTGACTGTCAGGTAAAGATAGGAGACGCGTATTTCCTTGCAGAGGATTTTGTAAGTGCCGGGGAGGCGTATAGAGGCGTTCTTGAGAATTATCCAAGAAGTGAGTGGGCACCGTACTCTATGTACCGCATACCCTTGTCCAGATTAAGTCTGGAATTCCGCAGGGATAGGGACATGGGAAATCTCTGGAAGGCCCGAGACGGGTTCGAGGAGTATATTGCAAATTATCCGGATGGTACTCTTGTCGATGAAGCAAAGGCGAAGATCCATGAAGTTGAGGAGCTTATAGCCCAAAAAGAGTACCAAATCGCCGAATTCTACCTTCGAAAAAAGAAACCCATGTCGGCCATGGTGTACCTGAAGAAGATATCGGACAGATTTCCCAACACGCGATGGGCTATAAAGTCGCAGGATACAATTGATTTTCTGAAAAAGATTAATGCCATCAAAAAGTGATAAATCCTATACTATTGATTCTAATGGCTTTCCTGGCGGGTTGTGGCTATACCTCCCGCTCGCTTCTAGAGCCGAATGTGCGCAGCGTATATGTACAGACTTTCGATAATGAGACATTTCGCCGTGGCCTGGAATTCAAAATGTCCAAGGCCATGAAAGAAGAGATACTCTTTAGGACTCGACTCAAAATAGTAGACAAAAAACGCGCAGACACCATCCTCTTTGGAGCAATAACCGATGTCCAGGAGAACGTGCTGATAGAAAGTCCGGATGCGGTAACTATAGAAAGTCGTGTAACTGTATACGTGCAGTTCTCATGGGTCGATCAAAGGACGGGCAGGCCCTTAATAAATCAGCAAGGCGTATCTGCAGGGGCAGAGTTCATCGCCAGGAGGAATGAGGACATCGAGACCGGAGAGATAGAGGCATTCGTGGACGTCGCAGAGAAGATTGTCAACCTGATGGAGAAAAAATGGTAAGTATCCTCACAAGGTACAATCCCAGGGTACTAGATGTCAGCCCTCATGATTCATGGGCGGTGGAGGGGAAATTCCATCGTAAGCATGCCGGAGGGGGTACACATTATACCCTGAGCCTGGAGGGTTTGAGTGGGGCAGACCGCGACTCGCTTTCCAGGTGGGCCTCAAGCGTAGGGGGAAGACTTAATATTGCGGTCAATGGTGGACCATGTTCCGCACTCTTGTCTATAAATGAGGGGGCCTTGAGACGAGTCTCTTCCAATATCCGTGATGCAGGAGCAGACCTGAAATGTGTCTTGGATGCCGTAGAAGGCGCAATCTCCAGATGCAGGAGGAAGGCCTTCTGTCTGCCTTACAGCGGAGGAACCCTGAGGCTTGGACAGAAGACCTGTGTAATGGGCATCCTTAATGTAACACCTGACTCCTTCTGTGACGGTGGTCGTCATTATGAGCCGGAAAAGGCCTTGGCTCGTGCCTTTCAGATGATAGAGGAGGGGGCGGGGATAATAGACGTAGGCGGTGTGTCA
>JAUXLO010000056.1 GCA_030623665.1 Planctomycetota bacterium | reverse complement strand
TGGTGCACCTTGTGGAACTCCAGGTTCTCAAAGGCGCGTGTTACGGACTGAACAAGCCCCTGCGTCCTGCTCAGCGCCCAGCGGTCTATCTCCGGGAGCTCTTTATAGTCCACGCTGTCCGCGCCGGGGTCAAAGTCGTGGAGGTTGCCGAGCAGGTAGCGGAAGGTGTTTCTGACCCGCCGGTACACGTCCGACGTGCGCGCCATCAGCGCCACGGAAGTGTTTATGTCCTGCCTGTAGTCCTGGGACGAGGTCCACAGCCTTATAATATCCGCCCCGAAGCGCCCGAGGGCGTCCTCAACGGAGATGAAGTTGCCCAGCGACTTTGACATCTTCTCGCCCTTTTCGTCCACCACAAAGCCGTGGGTAAGTACCATCCGGAATGGCGCACAGCCCCAGGCGCCGACGGAGGGCAGCAGTGAGAGCTGGAACCAGCCGCGGTGCTGGTCGGTACCCTCCAGATAGACGTCCGCAGGGAAGGAGAGTTCCTTGTTGCCGTGCAGTACGGCGTGGTGGCTGGAGCCGGACTCGAACCATACGTCAAAGATGTCCATCTCCTTCCTGAGTTTTTTGCCGCCGCATTTCTTGCAGCTCGTGCCGGGCGGCAGGAATTCCCTTGCGTCCAGCGTGAACCAGCTGTCCGAGCCCTTTTCCCCGAAAACATCCCTGACGTGGAAGACCGTCTCCGGTGTCAGCAGGGTCTCTTCGCAGTCCTCGCAGTGAAAGACGGGTATGGGGACCCCCCAGGACCTCTGGCGCGATATACACCAGTCGGGCCTTAGGTGGATCATGCCGCTCATCCTGTCCATGCCCCAGGCGGGCACCCACCGGGTATTCCTTACCGCATCCAGCGCACGGCCCCTCAGGTCGTCATGGTCCAGGCTTATAAACCACTGCTTTGTCGCCCTGAAGATTACCGGATGCTTGCACCTCCAGCAGTGTGGGTATGAATGCTGAACCGAGGTCTTGCTGATGAGCGCACCCAGGTCCCCCAGTTTCCCGATTATATTGGGGTTTGCCTCGTGCACCTCTTGGCCCTGTATGAAATCTGGCGCCTCGTTGGTGAATCTTCCCCTGGAATCTACGGGGCTGAAGATGGGCAGTTTATATCTCAGGCCGGTCTGGTAGTCATCCTGGCCGTGGCCGGGCGCGGTATGGACACAACCCGTGCCCTCTTTAAGACTCACGTAGTCTGCCGTGACTATTGCACCCTGGGTATCCCTCAACGGGTGATTATATCTCTTGCCTTCAAGCGCCTTTCCAGGCACTGAGCCCAGGATTTCGGCGTCCTCTATCCCCAGGCCCTCCATGACCGACTCGACAAGGCTCCGGGCCATCATGCTGATCACCTTTTTTTGAGTCAGTGGGTTGGTGTATCTCACGGCGGCGTAGTGCGACTCCGGGTGGACGGCGGTGGCTAAATTCGCAGGTATGGTCCAAGGGGTTGTGGTCCATATCAGGATATGCACGTCCTCCTTAGCTTCCAAACCAGCGTCTTTAAATAGGTCGGTGACGCCATCCGTCAGCTTAAAGTTGACGAAGATTGAGGGGCTTGTTTTATCTGCGTACTCCAGTTCCGCCTCGGCCAGTGCGGTCTCGCAGTGTATGCACCAGTGGATGGGCTTCAGGCTGCGGTAGACATACCCGCCCTCTACCAGCTTCCCGAAGGTGTCTATAACGGCGGCCTCGTACTGCGGGTTTATTGTCAGGTACGGGTTATCCCAGTCCCCCGATATGCCGAGGGCCTTGAACTGCTCCCTCTGGAGGTTGACGTAGAGTTCGGCATAATGCCTGCACAGCCTGCGTATTGTGGGCTTATCAGTGACATGAGCCTCCGGCGCCTCGGCCTTGTCCTCCGGAATCAACAGAGAAGAGAGCATCTTCTTTGTTTCTTTGCTGAGCCGGCCCGTTTTTTTTGATTCATCCCTTGCCTTTTCGAGCAGTTTGTCCAGTTTCTGCGGGTCCTTGCCCTTCGTGAGCGACTGCATCACCCTGTGTTCTATGGGCAGCCCGTGACAGTCCCAGCCCGGGACAAAAGGGGAGTCGTAACCCCGCATGGTTTTGTACCTTACGATCAGATCCTTCAGTGTCTTGTTCAGCCCTGTGCCTATGTGCAGATCGCCCGTAGGGTATGGGGGGCCGTCGTGGACTATATATTTCTTCTTCCCCTTTCCAGCCCTGCGCAGCCGGGCATAGAGGTCTTCGGCGTCCCACTTCTTCCGTATCTCAGGCTCCCTGCGAATGAGGTCCGCCTTCATCGGAAATTTTGTAACGGGCAGGTTTAGTGTGGCTTTATAGTTAGTGGTCATTTTTTAGGATGTATTATTATCCCCGGCAGAAACTCTCTAAATCCTTCACGGAGGTCATGCCCTGAACCAGGACCTTCTTCTCCCGGGAGAACTCGCCGGAGATAATGTGGACGCTTGACCTCTGGATGCCCAAACTCTTGGCAAGGAGTTTAATGACCGCCTCATTTGCCTTGCCCTTTTCAGGCGGCGCCTTTACCTGTATCTTCAGTCTGCCACCCCACTCTCCCGCTATGCCATCCCTCTTAGCACCCGGCTGTACCTTTACAGGGATGACTATGCCTTTTGAGGTTCTTTTCATCTCAATCGCAGCCATAGCAAATTTCACTACTTGTGGCCTCTGAAAAACGACCTTTTCTACTTGCCTGCTTTCAACAGGAGTTTCCTTCTTCTCCACCTCCCTCGAGGGGATTTCTCCCCTTCCCCCTCCCTTGAGGGGAGGGGGAAGGGGGAGGGTGATGTTCACCCCCACCTTAATCCTCCCCCCTCAAGGGGGAGGAGACAGGGAATATGGTGCGTCCAGACGTCATGCCATAGGCAGATGCGCCTATGGCGCACACCCTATGTTATTATGTAGAAGTATTTTGTAGCTGCTCGATTTATCGAGCCTCCATATCAAGCGCCCCATAAATGGGGCAGCTACAACTTGTAAATTAATCTCCCTTCACAATCCTGGTGCCGGTGAGGCCGTCCATGGCGGGCCGCAGTGTCTCTGCTGCGGTTATCAATACCTCATGCCCGGTGGCCTCCACGAACTCAAGCGCTGCGGATATCTTCGGGGCCATACTGCCCGGCGGGAACTCCCCCTGTGCAAGGTAGTCCCTGGCCTCGGCGGCCGTAATGCGGCGCAGGGGTTTTTCTTGTGCAGTCCCAAAACCTACGGCCACGCTCTCCACGCGGGTCAGGATGATAAAGAGTTCGGCTCCCACCTCACGCGCCATCAGGGCGGCCGTATAGTCCTTGTCAATCACGGCTTCCGCACCAGTAAGGTGCTCGCCGTTTCTTCTGAGGACGGGGACGCCTCCCCCGCCTGCGGCGATGACGATATGACCCTGGTTGATAAGCGACCGAACCGTCTCGACTCCCAGTATCTCAATCGGCCTCGGCGACGGCACTACCCGGCGGAAGCCCCTGTGGCTGTCCTCCACGATGTCCCAGGATTTTTCCTGCCTCAGTTCCTCGGCGCGTTCTTTATCGTAGAAGGGGCCCACGGGTTTTGTCGGGTGTTCGAACCTCTCCCTGTCCGGGTCGACGACCACCTGGGTCATGAGCGTGGTCACGTCCTTCACAAGGCCGCGCGCCTTTAGCCGGTTGCGCATCTCTATCTCGAGCATAAACCCCATCGTACCCTGTGTAGCCGCGACACAGACGTCAAGGGGCAGCTCCGGCGCCCTTCCCCGTGCGCCTTCTACCCGCAAGAGCATGTTGCCCACCTGGGGACCGTTGCCGTGGATTATCACCAGTTCGTAGCCCTTACCTATGATGTCGAGCAGGGCCTCGCACGTCTCGCTGCAGTGCCTGAGCTGTTCCCGGACCGTGCCCCTGTCTCCCTCCTGAAGGATTGCGTTGCCGCCGAAGGCAATGACCGCCTTCTTGATGGCCATGTGTCAGCTCCCCGATGGAAAGTTTGCAATGGGTGTCGGTATTCTACTGCCGCAATATCGAGGGCGCAACGGGAAAGAACGCGGGCCATCTGCCTCCACCGGAGATTAAAGACCGGCTAACTCTCCCTGACCTTGACATCCCCCCAGGAAAGCAGTATTATGCCGGGGCAGTAAGGTGAGAGGGGTGCTTGATTAATTCCAGGTAGGGGGCCTATAGGTTATGACGCTCAAGCACCGTTTACCGTACCTGTTTCTACTCCTGGTCTTTCTCTCGTCTGTACCCTTCCTTTCCTCCCGGGCATGGCCCGCGTCGGCAGATTCGCCCAAGAAGGGCCAGATGGTTATAACCACCAAAACGCCGAAATACGGCTCCTGGCCCATTGAAATAACGGCCTCTCTGTTTGTGGAAACAGCGCCAGGAATCCTTTACCGCATACTCACCGATTACGAAAGCATGCCCAGGTTCGTACCACACCTGAAAAAATGCGTAATTACGAAAAGAAAAAAGAACAGGGTCTACATCGAACAGACGTTCAAACACTTCCCGCTGACGATGTACCTGAACATGCAGGTCAAGGAAGAACCCCCAAACAAAATAGTCTTTAAGAGGTACGCCGGCAACATGAAGACATACGAAGGACATTGGCAGCTAGAGCAGGTAGGCCCCAAGAGCACCATTTTCACGCTGAAGGTAAAGGCAGAACCGGATTTCCCCGTGCCTCAAAAGGTAATGATCTGGATCCTGGAAAGCGAGCTTCCAAAAGGGTTGCTGGAAATGAGGAAAAGGGCACTCAGAATCACCGGTCAGCCTGAGCCCAATTACTCGATAGAGATAGTCTCACGATAGGGAGTTCTGAGTTTTTACGTCTTCCGGTGTGATATTAAGCATTTCTCCCCCGGTGTGGACAAAAAAAGTGCCGCAGCTTTAGAGGAGGGTACTCATGACACTGAAAGGAGAAGCAAAACTGCCATGAGTTTGTGGGAAGCTGCGGCACTAAATCCTAGCTTACCATGTCTTTTGCCTGGTCTGTCATTCCCTTGCGCAAAGTCTCCTTTATCAGCTCCAGGGCCTGCTCTTCTGTCTCTCCCAGAGAGGCCAGATTCATCGAAAGACACCGTGCAACAAAACCGGAACCCTCGGAGTCCGACTCCAACTGTATCTTGAATTGAGCCCCATTAAGCTCAACCACCTTCTCCTTCTTCACGATAAACTTCTGAACCTTGCCGTTTAATTCTTTTACTAAATCTCCAAGGGCAATGCTAAAAACCAACTGTCCGCCGCTCAGCGCATCCACTATCCTGTCTCTGTCCTTGGTAAGGACAAAGACTGTATCGCCGTCGGTAATAAATCTCATCTCCGCCAGAGGGCTTTTCACCTCCGGGGCATGGGCTCTAAGAAACTCCAGGCTCTTCCTGATTTTCTGTAGACTGACACCTCCGTCCAAAAGGGCCTTTGCTACACGCATCTGCACCAGGTCCAAAAAGGAATACAACCTGCTACTGCCGTGGCCCGTGGCCTGCCTGATTGAGGGCTTAATAAAACTGGTTTCATCCCAATATTGGACCTGTCTCGGCGTAATACCAATTACATTACAAACCGCCTTAGTGTTAAAATTAGCCATCTCCTCACCTTTACCTCCATCTGTTATACGAACCATTTAATGTCTTTTAAAAACAATGTTGTTTAAAATATAACACATTCCACCATTTTGTCAAGAGGAAATCTTATTTTAGGTCCTATCCGCCACTATTCGTATAGATAGATATTATATTGACACCTGACGCAGTCCGATGCTATATTGCCGTTTTAAGCCACTTCTGGACACAATAAGCCATGAGACAGCGTGTGAAGACATTCCTTGCCATAGCCATTTTGTCTATGACTTTCTGCAGCCGGGCCGAGGCAATGCTAATCGGCCTTACCCCTGAGCAGATGGAGGAGGCCATTGAATACGGGAAGGCCCATAAGGGCAGCGCCGATATGGCAGAGTTTTCGAGGGAATGGACTGTCAGTCTGGGTGAAAAAGTGGGATGGGCAACCCTTTACAGCGAATTCCACAACCTCGCCTACCACGCCCGCAAGGCCGCCATGGAAAAGAGGGAACTACGTCAAGATGAGATAAGAAAGGTCCTGGCGAAACGAAACCTCATATCATTTTCTGTCACGGTCATGACCGATTCGCTGTACTACAACTACCATAGGCCGTCCACGTTGAAAATCGGTGACCGCGTGGTGGCCGCCTCCTATGAGTTTCAGCCGCAGATGTGTGAAGATAGCATTTTTTTCCCTGAAAGCCCCTACTACACCGCCGGCTGCGTCTATAAGTTTCAAATGGAAGGCATAACCCCAGACTCGCAACTAACACTATCGGTGGTAAAGCCTGAGGGGGACGAGATACATTTCGACTTTGACCTGTCTAAGATGAGATAGACCGGGGACACCGTCTCAGGTTGACCTGGCGCCTGCCTGTGCCTCTCGCTCCTTTTTCACCGCCTCTATGCACTCATTGACAAACTGGTCTACGTCCGTGTTATGCATCAGGGAGGCAAACGCAACATCCTCCGTACCAAAGGCAGGACAATCAAAACACCCTTTACCAAAATGTCTTACAAAAACACTCTTGGCTGCAGGATAGGCGTCGGTAACCTCCGTAGTCTTCATATTTTTATGGATTTTAATCTCGCCGCTTTTTGTCTGTTCGGCCGGCCTGGAGCATGCGTCCACCTCCGCCTTCAGGTCCGCGAGCAGCTTTTCCATATCAGCGCCCTGCTGACTGCTGGCCTTCTCTATGGTTACATCACCCACGGAGCCACCCTGAAGACGAGCCATCAGGGTGAAAAAACCATGGCGTTTGAATACTACTGCAGCCCTGGGTTGTTCCTTGACCAAATCTACCACCCTGGTATCCTTATTTATGTCCATAGGTCTATCGTAACCTCCTTACTTTCTCCTTCCCTTCTGTGGCCGGAACCTGCCTAGATTCATATACTTGGCTATATTTGCCGATCGGTCTTTTATGGGTTTAATCCTCCCCTTCGATGAGGTGAAGAGGGTGGTGAGGCCGGGACCGTGCCCTGCCGTTACACTGTTGGTGTGAACGACAACGCCCACCGTGGCAGCACCTTTCCGGTATATCCTGCCGAATGAGTGGTCCGCATCCGCTATGGCCACCAGGTCGCCTAATCGGAGTTTTTCCAGATCATATTCTTTCACCGTTGTCTCATCAAAGAGTTGTATGTCATAATCGCCACGGTAGCTGTGTTGCGAGCCCAACCCTGAACCCATAATCCCGGCAGGCACCTGATGTGTAACGGGAATAAGAAGCATACCTTTCTCCACCTTTATGGGCATGGCGTTGAGAAGCTCTGGGGTGAGGTTCATCATCTTTACCTCCGGATAGTCCAAAAACCTCAATCCAACACCTCTCCCCTTGACCATTATCTTATCCCCAATGGCAAGCTTCTCCAGAGTTTCGTCGTCAAAGTCTACAAGAACGTGTTCTATACCGCCGTGCTTGCCCGTGACAACGCCCTCACTACCCTTGGCATCTCCGGAAGAGACCCGTGCGTAATTGCCCACACACGCAAGGAGGTTAAGGGCTGCATTTACCTCTTTATTAGCCGTTTTTATAGAGACCCCGGGCTCGACGTGGTCTGCCTCCCAGTTGACCGCAGTGTCACCCACCTTCACGTTGTAGGTGATTCCACCAACGCCCGGCAGCACGACAGGCTGCCCATCGGCACTTATCGTGTATGGGGATGGGTCTGAGATGGGACTGGCAACCTCACCGGACACAGAGATACTGACCAATTCCTCGGCATTGATCCTAAGCATCTGTCATCGCAATTGTAGGGTAACTACGTATAGATGTAGCAAAAGCCAAACAGGCGAAGAAGTTTAGCAGAACCCTCCCCGTTTGGCAAGCTCTAACCCCGCAACAAAATGCGGAGTACATAGATATAGACATAGGCAAAAGCTTCTAGCGTTTTCCTTTTATTCAAGGAAAAGAGTTAAAGGGGAGAACTCCCCCCCTTACATGGTGTCACTTATGCCTATGAATAATACATAACCGTGTACGAATCTTCAATTGACTGTGGTCAGGCTCACGGGCGTCTCACGGGACTGGCGAGACTTTAGAGTTTTTTGGGGTCCAGTCCACACCTAACCGCAATTTGCCGTAAGTTCTTTTCTTGACAAGGTTCTGGAGAGGTGCTAGAATCCCCTCCGTATGTTCGGAGACCCGTATTTTATACTTGTCCTTCTGCCGGTAATACTTACAGCCATTACGGTGCACGAATTCTCCCACGCCCTTGCTGCCGATAGGCTGGGCGACCCCACTGCCAGGCATGAAGGCCGTCTGACGCTAAACCCCATTGTCCATCTTGACCCCATTGGTACCCTCTGCCTCTTTGTCGCACACTTTGGATGGGGCAGGCCGGTGCCCGTAAACCCGCGCAACTTCAGGCATCCGCTGAGGGACGATATGATTGTCTCTGCATGCGGCCCAGTGTCTAATTTGCTAAGTGCAATGGTGATAGGCATTGCGTTGCAGGCGGCTGTGGAGAATTCACTAATACCCGTCCACAGCTACCTGTACGACTTCTTGCGTCTGGGGCTGATCATAAATCTGTACCTGTGCTTTTTTAACCTACTTCCACTCTATCCATTGGACGGTTCCCACATACTAAGGGGCCTGCTGCCAAATAACCTCATACCCGAGTACGAGCGCATAAGCGGCTACAGCCCCTTTATACTATTGGGTCTTGTGGCCCTGGGCCCGATATTCCAGGTACCGGTCTTTAGCAACGTCATCGGCCCACCGGTGTACTTTTTTGCAAGGCTTTTCACCAGCATATTATGAGCGCAGAAACGGCTGAATATAAGGTAGAGCTGGAGGTCTACAACGGCCCAATGGACCTGCTCCTGTATCTAATAAAGAGGGAGGAGGTGGATATATACGATATCCCCATTGCCAAAATTACAGACCAGTACATGGCACATCTGGAGCTATTGGAGGTGCTTGAACCCGCACTGGTAGGGGATTTCATGGTCTTGGCTGCAACCCTTATGTACATAAAATCCCAAGTGCTTCTGCCACAAGCCCCTGAGGAAAAAGAGGAAGACCCAAGATGGGAACTGGTAAAGCAGTTGCTTGAGTACAAAAAATTTAAGGAAGTGGCATCTTCCCTCGATAGTATGAGGGATGTTAGGGCAATGAAAACAACCAGGAGGGTCAAGACTCAAATCAGCCCGGTCCCTGGTGAAGAAGAAGAACACCTGTCCCTGGATGATATAAGCCCATGGGAACTACTGGGTTTCTTCACACGACTTATGAGGGAGACGCTGCAAGATGTCCCCACCACCATTACCATCGAGGAGATCCGTATAGAGGAGTTCATGGAGGCAATACTCGAAAGGCTCAACTTCGTGGAATCATTTTCTTTTCTGGAACTGTTTCCCAAGATAAGAGACAGAGGCGAACTGATAGGGGCCTTTCTAGCCCTACTGGAACTGATGCGCCTGAGAAGGATACGTGCCCAACAGGCCCACGACGCATCCGACATACAGATAAGCCGGGGACAGCTGTATACCATACCGGGTTCTGACCTGTACATGGAGCGAGAGGAATGAT
>JAUXLO010000162.1 GCA_030623665.1 Planctomycetota bacterium | reverse complement strand
CCGCTGGTCAGTCCGCCATCAACATCGACATACGCAGAAAAACCCTCAGGGTATATCTGCTCAGCGCCCGGCGTAAAGACGATGTCAACCCCCTCACCGGATGCCACATCCAGGTCTTTTTCCAGTTGCCTGGGATAACCCTGAAAGTCGTCTTTTCTGTCGAACTGGGTAGGGTTGACAAATATGCTCAGTATGACGGAATCGTTCTCCTCCCTCGCCCTTCGTATCAGGCTCAGGTGCCCGTCGTGCAGGGACCCCATGGTAGGCACAAGCCCAATGGTCTGTCCCCCGGCCTTCAGAAGGCCCGCACGTTTCTTCATATCTTTTGTTTTCTCAATAACTTCCATCATCCTATCGCCTAAGAAATCTCTTGGGCTTCGATGTTATCAGCTTGCGAAATCTTTGTCAATCCAAATCGCAGCGGTTATGTAGTTGACATGGGATAGATGTGTCTGCGGCGTCACACGAATTGGTTAGTGTCATATGTAAACCTGTAGAATTTGGCGTTGCATTATCAAGGCTCTATTGCTAAAATAGTTAAAGGATTTTTGCCTGTCTTTTTGCAAAGTCGGTCCTCGCAAATCAAACCCGACGTAAAAAATACTAAGACGTGGAGTAATTACGATGGAACAGATATTCCCCACTGAGAGCGCACTGTTGACCCTGGAACTGCGGGTATTCTTCGCAGTCATAACGCTTTACGTCTTGAGCTGCCTGCTTCACATATCTCAGGCGGGCGTGAGCGTCTTTTTCAGAAATTTCTTTTTCGGCAGGATGGCGACAAATCTCTTATACCTGGCCGTTATCGGGCACACCGTCCTGATACTCATACGCGCGGTTGAGCAGGGCCATCCCCCCGTCCAGAACAAATACGAATGCCTGTCATGGTTTGCCTGGTGTAATACCGTTACCTATCTGTATATAAGGCGCAGGTGGCCGGAGCTTTCGTTGCCGGGTGTCTTTGTGACAATACTCTCAATAGCCGCCCTCTTCCTGGCCATAAATAAATATAACCCCGTGGTCACCCCCATTGCGCCCGCACTTCAGAGCCCCTGGTACTTCTGGCACGTGCTTATCGCGTTCGGCGCCTATGCCGTATTTGTGGTGGGCTGCTCCGTGGAGCTTTCGTACCTGATAATCAAGGGTCTGGGTCCTGCAAAGAGGTCGTGGGAAGACTTCGGCTTGCCGTCATTGGAGGTGCAGAGATTCCACGGGCTGACCCACAAGCTGATCCTTTTAGGGTTTCCGCTCCTCACCTTTGGCATAATCTCCGGGGCGGCCTGGGCCGATGAGGCCTGGGGCAGATACTGGTCATGGGATCCGTTCGAGATCCTGTCACTTATCACCTGGACGGCCTTTGGAATGTACCTGCATGCCATGTCTATACCAAAATGGCGAGCGGGCTGGGGTTCCACCCTTTGCCTGCTGGGATTTGCCTCCATGCTTATCACCTTCATGGGCTCAGGTTTTCTGACCAGACTTTTCGGGCTTTACAGTATGCATGCCTATTAGGCCTACCCGACGCACCGTTTACCCCTATCGCTGTGTGAAGGAGACTAACGCATCATGGTCTCGAATATACTTGACTATCTATACGGCACCCTAACGACCACCAAGACCACCGTAGTGCTCTTCGGCATCTTGATGTTGTTCTTCCTGGTGGGTAACGTGCTCCCTTACGGCGGTAGTTATGAGCAGATAAAGGTCACCGGGTTTGTACGCACAGTGATAGAAGGTCTTGACCTGCTTAACGTATATTCAGGGCCCTGGTTTCTAACCACGACAGGCCTTCTGTTCCTCAACCTTCTGCTGTGCACCTACAAACGTACGAAGTGGATGATCAGGGTAAGGCGGCCCCCGGAACTGGCTGCCACCACCTTATCGGCCCACAGGGACGCTGTAGACCTGGAACTGCCATACTCGCCAGAGGAAACAACCGCAAAGGTAGAGGGGTTCTTTCGCAACAGGCTGTTCCTCAAGAAACCTTCTTCCATGCGCGGTGAGGGCGTATACTCCGGAGGTGTCTATGAGCAGGGATTTGTCCACTACATATGGCTTTCCCTCACCTATCATGTCTGTGTACTCCTGACCGTTATAGGAGCCACCATCACCTTTGTTTCCTCTTTTGAGGGCGAGTTGACCATCTTTCCGGATGCGCCAGTAGAGGTTGCCACCGTCTCCCCAGACACCAACTGGAATAAATGGTATGGAAAGGGTGAAGATTTTATCGTCTCTGAGGATGAGAAGTTCAGCATAGGTCTTGAGGAGTTTTCTGTAAAGTATACCCAGAGGCCGTCTATAACGGGCTTCCCCAGAAGGGGCATCATCCCCCGGCTCAAGAAGACCTGGGGAATGGACGGTCTTACCATTATAGCCAAGGCGGATAAATATTATCCCATAGAGTACGCAAGCCAATTGGTTATATATGAGAACGGGGAACCTGTAAAAAAAGCGGACATCAAAGTAAACACACCCCTGCGTTACCGCGGGCTGACCATCTACCAGAGTGCGTATGAGTACAAGTTTGACCTGTATGCTGACGATGAGAGAATTGACGAGGAGGATGGTAAATACACCATCCCTGGTATAGTGGGTGAGTTTGAGGCCGGGAACGTCATTGCCGGCAGGCTTTATCTCAAGGATGGCAGTATCTGTGTCATTGAACCGTTTGTTAAACTCATGTACAATCTGCCCGAGTGGGAGCAAGAGGCCGCTGAGACGGAGAAAAAACACGGGCCAGAGGTCTTTAAGCTCATCCAGGGTAGGACCGAGGATATAAAGGGCACAAGGGTCCGGGTTGAAAACGTCCGTGCCGCAACTATTCTAAGCTACCGGCACGACCCGGGCGTCGCGTTACTATGGATAGCGGTACCGGTGTTGTTCTTTGCGATGCTGTTCCGCGCATGGGGCAGGTGGTGCCGGGCCAGCTACGTTGTGGAGAAAAGGCCCACGGGCAGCCGCCTCCTGGTCCATCTCCAGATATTCGGCGTCTGGGGGGGAGAGCAAAACCTGATTGAAAAGTTAAAGCGCTCAATGGTCCCAGATGCGTAGGTGCACAGCGTAGCCGCACATCTGGTCATGGCGTGGCCATGACCTACCCATTTTGGGTAGGGGCGGGGCACCCCCGCCCATTGCAGGGACACATTGTATTGCAGCAACCCCTGCAAATGTCTCAGGGTGATAGAGAAAACAAACCTCCGCCATTTGTGTGTTGCCCGATGTAGTGTATTTTGTTACAATTTATTAGGTTTTGAGGAAAAAAGAAATGAAAGAAGGGATTCACCCTAAGTACGTAGAGGCAACTGTAACCTGCGGCTGCGGGGAGACGTTTAAGACCCGCTCTACAAAGTCGAAGATAGTGGTAGAAATCTGCTCAAAATGCCACCCGTTCTATACGGGCAAACAGAAGCTGGTAGACACCACGGGCAAGGTCGAGAGGTTCAAGCGCAGGTACAAAAAGAAGGAGCAGGTTGAGACGGCCCCGCAGGGATCAGAGGCAAAGGAAACAGAAGCAGAGTAAGTAGAGGCCAGACATTATGAACGAAGTTTTGATGCAACAATTAAAGGCGCTGCACGACAGGTACACGCAGCTGGAAAAACTGGTGGCAGACCCGGCTGTCATGTCAAATCCGCCCAAATACAGTGCCTACATGAAGGAGCGGGGAAGCCTTTCCAAGATAGTGGGCAAGTACGTCCAGTGGGAGGGAATCATCAAGCGCAAGGAAGAGGCCGGCGAGGTCATCTCCGAGAATGGAGGTGATAAAGAGCTGCAACTCCTGGCCAAGGACGAGCTGCAGACGGCGGAAAGGGAGGAAGAAGGGCTGATTGAGGAGATAAAGGAACTCCTTCTCTCCCAGGAGGATGATACCCACAAGGGTGTAATAATGGAGATCCGCGCCGGTACGGGGGGCGATGAGGCCGCACTATTCGCCGCAGACCTCTTCAGGATGTACACAAGATATGCTGAGATTAACGGTTGGAAGGTCGAGGTGTTCGACAGCAGCCCTACCGACTT
>JAUXLO010000119.1 GCA_030623665.1 Planctomycetota bacterium | reverse complement strand
GCTGTGTTCCTTCTTGGGTGGGTGTGCCCTTGGGGGCCTCGGCAGATTTCTTTGTCTCTTGCGTGGCCGGTGCCTGGCCGGCTGCTTGTGTGGCGGTATCCGGACCAAAAGCGTTTAGGGCGAAGAAAAAACAGAATGCGAAAGACGCTAAGCTCAAACCAGTCCTCCCTTTAGGGACTTGCATTATGCATCAGCGGAAATATATCATATAATCTCTTGTGTGTCAAAGGATTATATCACATGAGCCTGAAGTTTTAAAAGTTGACAACTCCAACGTTTTTGGATATTTATGGGGAGGAACGAAGGAGGTGGTCTTGGTCACTAGGAAGCAGATGACCAGAAAGGGTCCAGCACGATGAATAAGCTGTCTGGTTCGTATCAACTCACACCTATCGTTTTGCCGCAGTACCGTTTTCGTCTCAGGTCAGAGGATTTTAATAGATCAGGCGGAGACTTCACCATATGGTTTCTGGAAGGGATACTGGAGAAAAACCCGAACTACGTTGATTGCCTCATGTACCTCGGAAATGCCTACACAAACAGGGGAAGATATGAGGACGGTCTGAAGGTCGATTTGAAGCTTGCGGAGCTTAAGCCCGACGATCCCATCGTACGTTACAATCTTGGCTGTAGTTATTCCCTTGTCTGCGACTTGGACGCCGCTGTAGAGGCACTGGAGGTTGCGATAACGCTTGGCTATAAGGACATCAAGCATTTAGAGAATGACAGGGACCTGGATAAACTCAGGAAAGATGAGAGGTACAGGGGGCTTTTGGACAAGGTTAAAGGAAAGGGTACAACAAAAGAGGACAGGCAGAATAAGTAGTCCTCACGCAGTCTTACCGCTTAAGTGTTCGGAGTAGGCGGCAAGAAGCCCCTCTAATGTGAGATTAGGGACGACCCTGTCTATTACCCGTGTCGCACCTGCAAGGAGTTTTGCGTCTCCACCGGTTGCGAGAATGACGGGCTTATCTTCCAGTTCTTCCAAAAGCTTTTCCGTAATCTTCTCTATGGCTCCTGCCATACCCCAGTAAATCCCGGATGTAACGGCCTCGTTTGTGTCTTTACCCAGTATGGACGTCGGTGTCCGAACGGATACTTCAGGTAGGAGGGCAGTGCGTTTGTGCAGGGCTTCAGAGAGAGACGAAAGCCCGGGCGCGATTACCCCACCCATAAACTCGCCTTTCCTTGATATGACGTCTATGGTTATGGCCGTCCCTGCATCCACCACGATGGTTGAAGTACCGGTCCTCCGGAAGGCCGCCAAGGCGTTGAGGAGCCTGTCTACCCCTATATTTTCCGGGTTTTGTAACAGTACCGGCATGTCTATGGATACGTCGGTGGGGACCCTTAGGGGTGTTTTCGTCCACCCGGAACTTTTTAGCCAGTTACAAAGGGCATTCTCTGCCTCAGGGTTGACCGAGGCCAATATGCAGTCGGTCGCCTTCCGTAGGATGAGTGGGTCCAGGGAAATGTCTGTCAGAGGGCCTTCGGTGACGCGGGTCGTGTAATGGCTGACCAGCTGCTTGCCGCCAAGGTCAAACAGGCCCAGGTGGATGTTTGTATTGCCAATGTCTACGGCAATTAACATGGATGATTGTTATGTGGTAGCGGTCTCCTTCGACCGTGCCTCACGGGGTAAAGTCCTTAGTGTCTCGGCTACGACCTTGATGAGGGTTTCAAGGTTGCTGCCCGTCTTGGAAGAAATAGTGCAAACGGGCCGTGATACGGCCTTCTGAAACGACTTGGCCGTTTTCTCGCACAGGGTCTCGTCTAGAAGGTCCGTTTTATTGAGGGCGATTATCTCCGCTTTTTTGGATAGCTCAGGGTCGTGCCGTTCCAGCTCCTTTCTTACGGTGTGATACGCATCAAGGGGGCTTGGGCCGTCCTTGGGAGCGATGTCAATGAGGTGAAGCAGCAGCCTTGTGCGTTCTGCGTGGCGCAGGAACTTGTCTCCAAGGCCCACCCCGCTGTGAGCGCCCTGGATGAGCCCGGGCAGGTCGGCCACCACTATCCTACGGAATTCTTCAACCTCTACGATACCCAGGTGAGGATAGAGGGTTGTGAACGGGTAATCGGCAATCCTCGGGTGTGCTTTAGATATGCGAGAAAGCAGGGTGGATTTCCCCGCATTCGGCATGCCTATAATACCGACGTCGGCGACGAGCTTTAGCTCCAGTTTGAGCCACCGTTCCTGGCCTTTCTTACCACTTTCGGCCGTGCGGGGCGTTCTGTTGGTTGGGCTGACAAAGGACTTGTTTCCCCGGCCCCCTGTGCCACCTCTTGCGATACGTACATATTGTCCGGGTTCGGTGAGGTCCTTCAACACCCGTCCACTATCTCTGTCCCTGACCACGGTGCCCACGGGGAGCTCTATGATAAGGTCCTTGCCTGAACGACCGTGCCTGTTGGCACCCTCTCCGTGTCGGCCGTTTTCTGCGATGTATTTTGTTTTGGAGGTGATGTCCATGAGTGTGTCTGTCTTCTCGCTCGCATGGAGTACTACTTCGCCACCATTTCCGCCGTGTCCGCCGTCAGGACCGCCTTTCGGCACGAATTTCTCGCGCCGGAAACTCACGCAGCCGTGGCCTCCGTCGCCTCCTGCAACGTAGATGGTGGCTTCGTCGATGAACATTTGAAGTAGGTGGTAGAAAAAAGGAGAGCTGCATGCTGCTCCCCTGGTGTGCATGAAGAGTTCCTGCGTTAAAACGTGTTATGCAGCATGAATGCTGACGCGTCTTCTCGTCTCAAAACGCACGATCCCGCTTGCCTTGGCAAACAGGGTGTCGTCGCGGCCACGGCCAACGTTGCGGCCGGGATGGAACTTTGTGCCGCACTGCCTTACTATTATAGAGCCGGCTGAGACATGCTCCCCTCCGTAGCGTTTTACCCCTCGATACTGGGGATTGCTGTCGCGTCCGTTTCTGCTTGACCCTTGTCCCTTCTTATGCGCCATGATTATCGCCTCTCATAATATTATACAATAATTTCCTTTATTTTCACCTGTGTAAGGAGCTGTCTGTGGCCGGCCTTCCTTCTGTAGTCCTTTCTTCGCTTGAATTTAAAGACGTATATCTTGTCTGCTTTCTTCTGGCCTTCAATCTCGCCAACCACCTTTGCCCCCTTGACGAGCGGAGTACCAATATTTACCTCGTCAGTACCACCCACGGCGATTACTTCATTGAACTCGATCTGGTCCGCTTCTTTCCGGCCTTCTATCGAATCTATGAGTATGCTCTCACCGGGTGTTACTTTGTACTGTTTCCCTCTGTCTTTTATTATCGCATACACGTTATTGGTGCCTCCCTACAAGTTCACAGGGCTTCCGTCTAAGCTTGAGTATTTCATCCTGATGTCGCCAGCTCTCCATCCATTCTCTGAAGCGCTCTTTATTATTATAGTCTTATTATAGTGGTCTTCAAGTTCAGAAATCTGTTTCCTCTTCTGATTCTGAAGGAACTGCGCCACAGGTTCGTCTGCCTCCACCTCGATGGTCTTAAGTTGATTATTGTCGAGGACAGAGCGTATATTTCTCATTATCCTGAGGCTCAGGCTTTCTACGGTCTTTGCGAGCCCCGTGCCGCGGCACTCCGGACAACGTTCGTGTACTACGTCCCTGAGACTATGTTTGATACGCTGCCGCGTAAGTTCTATAATTCCGAACTTTGAGGTCTTGAGCGTTTTTGTGCGTGCCCTGTCCCTCTTCAAACCGTCGGCAAAGGCCCTTTCTACCGCACGTTTATGGGCCTCCTGCACCATGTCGATAAAATCTATTATAATTACCCCACCCAGATCGCGCAAACGAATTTGTCTGGTAATCTCCTTTGAGGCCTCCATGTTGGTTTTAAAGGCGGTTTCTTCAGGGTCGGCACCCTTTTTAAACCGTCCGCTGTTTACGTCTACTGCCACAAGGGCCTCTGTCTGTTCTATGACGATGGAGCCCCCTTGCTTCAGGGGTATCTTCTTGTTGTTAATCTTTTCTATTTCCTCTTCGATGCGATACCTGTGGAATATGGGAACTCTTGCCCTGTGCAGTCTTACAATCTTTTCGTGTTTTGGCAGTATTTGTTTCAGAAAATCCCTGGTCTTTTCGTACGCGTCTTGGGTATCGACGATTATCTCCTTTATGTCAGGAGAGAAGATGTCTCTGATGGTCCTGATGACCAGGTCACTTTCCTGGTAGATGAGTGAGGGGACGAGGCTGTTTGTGGTCCGTTCCTCCACCGCCTTCCACAACCGAAGCAGATAGCTAAGGTCTTTGGAGAGTTCTCGCTTGGTCTGACCTATTCCGGCAGTACGTATGATAAGGCCCATGCCGGACGGGGGTTTTAGCTCTTTAATGATATGTTTAAGTCGCAACCGTTCTTCTTCGTCTAAGATCTTTCTTGATACACCATGCC
Organism: Planctomycetota bacterium; assembly: GCA_030623665.1. Lineage (GTDB taxonomy): Bacteria > Planctomycetota > Brocadiia > Brocadiales > Bathyanammoxibiaceae > Bathyanammoxibius. Next base: position 1,528 of record JAUXLO010000119.1, on the reverse strand, counting down.
TGGTGGTGTATGGCATGAGGACCAGGTAGCGGCCTGGCAGGCTTATATAGCTGGTCAGGCTTGGCCCCTTTTCACCAACCCCCTCCCTTATCACCTGAACGAGAAGTTCCTGTCCTGGTTTGAGGAGGGACAATATGCGTTTTTGTTCCCTCCTGCTTCGGGTTTTCTCGGCCTTCTCTTCCTTCTTGTCGGTGGTGTCCATCACCTCGCTGATGTGCAGAAAGCCGTTTCTTTTCAGCCCTACGTCCACAAAGGCCGCCTCCAGACTGGGTTCTACGTTGGATACCCTGCCCATGTAAATGTTTCCTACCGCCTGACCCTTGGACATGCGTTCAATGTAGAGCTCTTCCAGCACGCTGTCTTCCAAGATGGCTATACGGCTTTCTTCAGGTTCTATTGCATTTATTAGCATCTTCTTACTCATTGTTTTAGTTGTCTCCACAAGCGGGAGAAAGATGGACGGCGTTTCTTGTTATCCTCAGTGCGCTGCCCGTGCCCATTTCCAGTCCGATGGCCTTGAGGACTTCGTCTGGACGTGCCATTCCTTCCTTGGTCGGTTTGAGTTTCAGCAGAATGGTATTGTCTTTGAGTTTGATGGACACTATCGAGGAGCGAAGGTCAAAAAACTTTTTTCCACCCTTCTTTTCCCTGGGTACTTGGAATCTTTTCTCGGCAAGTAATTCGGCAATTTTTTTCTGTGTGGCGTCTTCAGGAAGGTTCCCTTTGATTTGATAGACCAGTTCTTCTATCCTTGAACGGCTTCCAGGGGTGATTGGCTCGACGGAGGTTAGCTCAATACCCGGTGGGAGTTGTGCCTTAAGGCGCTCCTGCAGTATTTGCGGGGCAATCCACTGGGAGAGTTTGAGCTCCAGAATCTCACCGGAGGCCTCTATTCCCAGGGCCAAAGCAGCGGGTAAGGACATCTTCGGTCGCGGGTTAAAGCCCTGACTCATACCGATGGGGATGTCGGCCCTTCTGATGGCCCTTTCGAACAGCCTCATCAAGTCGTGGTGGGAGACGAACCTCAAGACCCCGATCTTCTGGAATCTGAGCCTGACCCTAATGTGCTGGACGCTTCCTACAGTTTTTGTCTTTTGCAACTTGAAAAATTTTACCAAGGGCTACGTGTGGGAGGGAGGCACAGGTCTTGTCTAGAAAGTCTCAGGGAGAATTTCCTTGGTGATTTCTCTCAGATAGAGTACCGATTTCTCTGGATCGGCGAATCTGCAGACCTCTTCTGCCACTTCTCTAGCCCGTTCGTATGTTATGGTGCGTATGATCTTCTTCATTGCGGGGATTATGGTTGGCGGAGCCACACTGAACTCTGTTAGGCCCAGTCCTATCAGGAGCACCACGTATTCCATTTCGCTTCCCATCTCACCACACATCGACACCGGAATGTCGTTGTCTTCGGCCACTTCAATAGTCATCTTAAGCAACCTAAGTATGGCTGGATGCGCGGGGCAGTACATGTTGGCCACCGTCTCATTGTCCCTGTCTATGGCCAAGGAGTACTGAACCAGGTCGT
>JAUXLO010000079.1 GCA_030623665.1 Planctomycetota bacterium | reverse complement strand
GCCCTGCCTTTATCACCATCGGGCTGCCGCACTTCTCGCAGACCTCCCCGGTAACCTCTGCAGGACGGGGTTTATCGTCTCCGGAGACGTCCATGGTGAACTTGCACTTGGGGAAGGTTGAACACCCCAGAAACTTACCTGCCCTGCTCCAGCGTACAACCATGGGAGACCCGCACTGCTTGCAAAGTATATCGGTATCCTCCGGCTGCCCTTTCTCGCTCTCCATCTCCTCCGCCGCCCTTTCAAGGTCTTCCTGGAACGGTGTGTAGAATTCCCTAAGCACGTCCACCCAGTCCAATTGGGCCTCCTCAACCTTATCCAGCTCCTCTTCCATATGAGACGTAAACTCAACATTCAAGACCTTAGGGAAGTGTTTCACCAACTTCTCCGTCACAAGGATTCCAAGCTCGGTAGGGTACAGGGTCTTGTTCTCTTTCTTGACATATCCCCTGTCCTGTATTGTAGATATAATTACGGCGTACGTACTGGGCCTGCCGATGCCCTCTTTTTCCAGCGCCTTCACCAGTGCGGCCTCTGTGTATCTTGGCAGAGGCTCGGTGAAATGCTGATTTGGCGTAAGTTCGAGCAACTTCAACTCCTCTCCTTCTTGCACCTCCGGCAGTGATTCTTCTTTTACAGACCCGGAGAGGACACTGTGACCCGGAAAGACAATTGCCTTTCCTTTTGCCTTAAAACTGTATAGGCCGGCATTTATGGTTACATCGGTCGTCTCGTATTCAGCCGGTTTCATCTGACTTGCAACGAACCTCTTCCAGACAAGCTGGTAGAGTTTGTACTGGTCTCTTGTGAGATACTGCTTTATCGCATCCGGTGTAATCTCTACAGAGGTAGGCCGGATGGCCTCATGGGCGTGCTGCGCACCCTTCCTGGAGGTGTAGTAATTCGGTTTCGGCGGCAGGTAGTCCTTACCAAACATACTGGGTATAAGCCCCCTGCACGCCGTTATCGCCTCATGAGATACATTAAAAGAATCTGTTCTCATATACGTTATAAGCCCCATCGGGCCGTCTTTCAGCTCCACCCCCTCGTAGAGCTGCTGGGCGATAAGCATGGTCCTCTTCGTAGAGAAATTCAGTTGAATAGACGCCTGCTGCTGAAGCTGGCTTGTAGCCAAGGGAGGCAGGGGTTTATTCAGCTTACGCTGCTTATTTACGACACCTACAATATATTTCAAGTCCCCTAAAGCCTTAACATGCCCCTGGGCCTCGGCTTCGTTTCCTATCTCTACCTCAGAATCTTCACATCTCCACAACTTTGCCTCGAAGCCTTTACCTCTGTCGCCCTTTGGCCTCAGCCTCGCAATGATATCCCAGTATTCCACGGGCTTGAAGGCCTGAATCTCCTTCTCTCTCTCCACCATGATCCTAACGGCTACAGACTGCACCCTGCCCGCACTAAGCCTCTTGGCAACTTTCTTCCATAACAACGGGCTTATCTTATAGCCTACCAGGCGGTCGAGGATGCGGCGGGCCTGCTGCGCATTCACCTTGTCCATGTCTATCTCTACCGGGTGTTCAAATGCATTTTTAATGGCCTCCGCGGTAATCTCGTTAAAGACCACCCGGCGGGTCTTTTCCTCAGGTATATCGAGCGCCTTACAGAGGTGCCAGGCTATGGCCTCTCCCTCACGGTCCTGGTCCGGCGCGAGATAGACCTCATCAGCCTTCTTCACCTCAGCCTTGAGGGACTTCACCATCTCCTTCCGCTTGGGCACAATCTTGTATTCAGGCTCAAAGTCCTTCTCCACGTCCACGGCAAGCTTATTATGAGGCAAGTCCCTGACGTGACCCATAGAAGAGCGCACCGCAAACCCCGAACCAAGGAATTTGTTTATGGTCTTCGCCTTCGTCGGAGATTCAACTATGACTATCCGCTTTGACATATTTGTTTAACTCCCAAGTGTGCACACTACCTTTGTAGCCACCCTTGTCCTGATAAAGAACCCTAATAATAGAAGTACATGAACGGTGTCAAGGGCTTTTTTCCTTTATCCGGCCTTACGATGCCACCTAAAAAGCAGTTGATGGGGTATCAAAATCATATATAATCGGGGTTCAGCCCTTCAAACAATCAGTTAACAAGAATAATTTATATCACTGAAAGGTATCCTATGGCACTTAATTGGATGAGAAGACATAAGAAGAAGATGTACATCGTCATGGTCTTTGCTATGGCGGCGTGGGGGATAGGATATTCCGCAAGCTATCTAATACCCAAGAAGCCAATAGGTACCATAATGGGAGAAAAGATTTCGGCGGAAGAGTTTAACGATGCGATGGTACGCTGGCACAGGGTCTTTCTACAACAGCAAGACCTGCCGCTCGGTAAATTGGTCTGGGAGCAGTTAGCATTGGTTAAAGAGGCCGAGCGGATGGGAATTGCGGTCTCTAACGACGAGATAATAGAAAGAATTAAGACCTTAGGCGTCACCATGTTAGGCCGTGCCGGCATGCCGCCGAACCAGATACTCAGGCTCTTATGCCAGGACTACATGGTAACAGAAGAACAACTCCTGAGAACCTACAAGGAGGCACTGCTTATAGAGAAGATGCACGTCCTAATCTCCGGCAGCGTCAAGATCCCAAATAGTGAGGTGCGGGAGAGATACGCAATAGAGAATGAAGAGGTAAAGGTTGAATTTGTGGCCATCAGAGCCCTCGACCTGGCAAAAAACGTCAGCGTGACGGACGAGGAGATCACTTCTTTCTACAACACACATAAAGACAGTTTTCCTGACCCGTCAAAAGGCATACCGGGATATAAGGAAGCGGAAAAAATAAAAATAGAATATCTAATGGCACGTTACAGGGATGTGAAAAAAAAGGTCACGGCAACAGAAGACGAGATGCAGACCTACTACGAGGAAAATAAGGACAAAAAATACAAAAAAGCAGAAACACCCAAGGGCGACGAGACCAAAGAGTCCCAACCTCCACAACACAAACCATTCGAGGAGGTTAAAAACGAGATACAGAAAACCATTGAAAGAGAAAAGGCAAAGCAACTGGTCAACGAACTCATAAACAATGCGGATGAGAGGATCTACGAACGCCTTGGACGGACTGAGCAGATAAGTTTCGCAGATATCGGCGGAGACGTGGGCATCTTCTATAAGGAAAGCGATTATTTCACCCGGGAAGAGGCCAGAAACGTCATAAGGGATGCAGACGAAGCTGTGTATTCCAAATTCTTTGAAAGAGAGAACTACGACCCCAGCCCACCGCTTGATGCGCCCGCGGGCAAGTTTACCTTCCAGGTAATCTCCATAAAAGAACCGTCTGCGCCGCCGCTACAAACAATCCGAGAGAAGGTGGTTAAAGACCTGAAGGAAGAAAAGGCCCTTGCAAGGGCCAAGGAGCTGGCCCAGCGGTTTATAGAAAAGACAAAACAGACCTCTTTCGAGGACGGCCTTAAATCTCTAAATGACGAATGTGAAGGAGCCAACTTTGCAAAGAAGGAAACGGAGTTCTTTAAAAGACCAGAAATGATAAACGATAGACCCTATCGATACATAAAAGCGCTCGAGGCCAATGCCCCCAACGTGGCAAGAAGCGCCTCCAAACTCAGAGAGGGCGAGCTGGATGTGGTCACTGAAGAGACAGGGAAAAAGGCCGTCTATATCATAAGGCTTACCGAAAAGAAGGAAGCAGACCAAAAGAAATTCGAAGAGGACAAGGGCAAATTGGCGCAAAAATACCTGTTAGAAAAACAACAAGACTTCATCCACCACTGGAGCGAAGGTCTCAAAAGGAAGGCAAAATTAACCAAATAGATGAAGACCCTGTGTGGAATAAAGGAACTGCCTAAGAAGCCCACCCGGCCCGTCATCACAATCGGTGGTTTTGATGGCGTACATCGCGGCCATCAGGCGGTAATTAATGAAACGGTGAACTGGGCCAGAGAAATGCAGGGTGAATCAATCGTACTCACCTTCGCCGCCCATCCAAGAAACGTGCTGAGCGGCAGCGCGCCGAGTTTCATTACTTCACTGGAGCACAGATTGCTGCTCTTCCAGCGCCTGGATGTAAGTCTGGCCATCATCCTTGACTTTGGCGAAGTGTCTGAAATGAGTGCTGAACATTTTGTCAAGGGGATAATATCAGAATCTCTGGGTGCCAAGGGCTGGGTAATGGGCCCTAACTTCGCCTTCGGCAAGGACCGTAAGGGAGATTTCACTCTGGCGTCCGCCCTCTCAAAAAAATACGGGTTTGAGATACGCTCATGCCCGGCGGTCAAACATGGTGACGAAACAATCAGCAGCACCCTCGTTAAGGAATCCATACTTCAAGGAGACCTTGAGAAGGCAAAGAGCATGCTTGGCAGGTCCGTAACGCTCATGGGCACAGTAGTGGAGGGCAGCGGCAGGGGCGCAAGACTGGGCTTCCCCACGGCAAACCTGGACCTCCACCACGAAATAAGACCACCTAATGGCGTATACGCAAGCATAGTAAAATTAGATGGAAGGGATTTCTTATCCCTTACCAGTATCGGCACCAGACCCACCTTCGAGGCAGAGGAAGCAGAGGAAGTGGTAGAGGTATATATAATCGATTTTGATCAATCTCTGTACGGTAAGGACTTAGAGGTCGGATTCCTCTTCAAGCTAAGGGACGAGATAAGATTCAAGAGTGCTGATGCGCTCCGTGCACAGATGGACAAGGACAAAAAAGAGGTGCAACGGAGGCTGGGCAAAAAGACCTTGACAAGGCAAGACCCGCCTCCTATAATGCGTACGTAAGCTTATATATATAGGGCAGATAGCTCAGTTGGTAGAGCACGGGACTGAAAATCCCGGTGTCGGCGGTTCGACCCCGCCTCTGCCCACAGGCACTGGCCCTAAGGAAAGGGGTAAGGACTTCTTACTAAAGCCCTTGCCTCAGGGGTTTATCATAACAAACCCGTTCACAGGTTTTCTGCACCCAATAGACAGGAGATAATCCTTATTGAAGAGGCCAAGTATTGAAGTACTTGAGGATAAGGCCAAGCAGATCAGAAGACACATAATCCGCATGCTCGGCCGGGCCGGCTCCGGTCATCCTGGGGGCTCTCTCTCAGCCACAGACCTTATAGTGGCACTGTATTATGGTAAGCTTAGACATAACCCCAAAAACCCTGATTGGCCCGATAGAGACAGATTTGTATTGTCAAAGGGCCACTCCTGCCCCGCACTGTATGCTACGCTGGCCGAGACGGGTTATTTTCCGGTAAGTGAACTGGACACCTTGAGACAATTCGGCAGCCGACTCCAGGGCCATCCCGACATGCAGCTAACCCCCGGAGTAGAGATATCCAGCGGTTCATTGGGCCAGGGCCTCTCGGTCGGGCTGGGTATGGCCCTTGCAGCCAAGATAGATAAAAAGGACTATAGAGTATACGTCATGTTAGGTGATGGAGAGATAGAGGAGGGCCAGGTCTGGGAAGCAGCCATGGCTGCCAGCCACTACGGTCTGGACAACCTCTGCGCAATAGTCGATAATAATGGTCTCCAGATAGACGGTCCTATCAATACCGTCATGTCACCGCTTCCTATACCCGATAAGTGGCTGGCGTTCGGCTGGAATGCTATACAGATAGACGGACACGATATGGGGAAAAATCTCCAAGCATATGACAAGGCGGAAACCCTGGAAGGTAAACCCACCGTGATTATTGCAAAGACCATTAAGGGCAAAGGCGTATCATTCATGGAAGGCGAGGTAGACTGGCACGGAAAGGCGCCAAACGAGGAACAGACAGAAAAGGCCTTGGCTGAATTAGCATAGAGACGGATACATGCCCATAAAGACAGACACTACGAAGATGGTTTCAACCCGCGCGGCGTACGGAGAGGCCCTGCTGGAGCTGGGAAAGGTCCACACAGAAATAGTGGTGCTGGATGCAGACCTGGCAAAATCTACAACCACGGCCAAATTTGGCAAAGTATTCCCAGACAGATTCTTCGACATGGGCATTGCAGAGGCCAACATGATGAACACCGCCGCAGGGCTTGCCACCTGTGGGAAGGTGCCGTTCGTCAGCACCTTCAGCATCTTTGCAACCGGCCGCGCCTGGGAACAGATTCGCAACACCATCTGTCACAGCGGCCTGAACGTAAAGATAGTTGCCACTCATGGTGGGGTTGCCGTGGGTGCAGACGGATGCTCTCACCAGTCCATAGAAGACTTCGCACTAATGAGAGCTATTTCCACAATGACGGTCATCGTCCCATGTGACGCAGTTGAGGCAAAGAAGGCAATAATAGCCGCATACCATCTCGACGGCCCGGTCTATATAAGACTGGGCAGGGCAGCCGTACCCGTCATAACAGAGGAGCAGGACAGCTTCTCCATCGGCAAGGCAGTTACCCTGCGCGAAGGCAGAGACGTGGCCATTATTGCCTGCGGGATGATGGTGGCAGGGGCCCTCAAAGCGGCAGAGATACTCTCCGTCAGGGGTGTCGAGGCCTCCGTCGTGGACCTCCACACCATAAAACCCATTGACCGTGAGACCCTCACCAGGGTAGCAGGGGAAACCGGTGCCGTAGTAACCGCCGAACAGCACGTCCTGGACGGTGGCATGGGCAGCGCGGTAGCCATGGTGCTTGCAAAGGAATGCCCCGTCCCCATGGAGATGATAGGCATAGACAACCGCTTTGGAGAATCCGGTGACCCCTCCACGCTTTTCAAGGAATATCGCCTTACCGCCGATGATATCGCTACAGCCGCCCTCGGCGCATACAATAGGAAATAACAAACCCATGTTACATCTATCAAAATACCTGCTTATAATCCTTTCCTTACTTATAATCCTCAACCGCTCCCTGCCAGCAGAGGAACAGACGGACTATTACAAGAATTACGAGGAACTCGTAAAGGTAATAAGACTTATCAAGGAAAAATACGTAGACGAGGTGGAGCTCGCCGACCTTCTTGCTGGCGCATATAGCGGAATGCTGCAAGAACTGGACCCCTATAGCCAATACATAACTCCCGATCAAATGGAGGACCTCAGGATAGAAACGGAGGGAGAATTCACCGGGCTGGGCATTGAGGTCATACTACGGGACGGCATCCTCACCGTCATCACACCTATGTTGGGCTCTCCTGCATTTAAGGCGGGGGTAATGGCGGGTGATAAAATTATAAACATTGACGGTGAGTCTGCAGAAAGGATTAGCCTCAGGGAGGCCATAAAAAGACTCAGAGGGGCACCCGGCACCGAAGTGACCATTAGCGTCCTGCATCCCGGAGAAACAGAACCTACAGACATCGTCATCGAGAGAGGCCTGGTCCAACTAAAAAGCGTAAGGGGTGTTAGGATGCTGGATGATGACAAAAAGATAGCTTATCTGGCCATCAGCAGCTTTCAAGAAAATACCACCGGAGCGCTGGACACGGCCGTCGAAGGCCTCTTGCAAGAGGGTATGGAGGCACTTGTCCTTGACCTGAGGTTTAACCCGGGTGGCCTCTTAAACACAGCTGTCGACGTTTCAGACAAGTTCCTCGAGAAAAACGTTATAGTCTCAACAAAAGGCAAGGATAAGTCACAAAATCATATCTACCGTGCAAAAAAGCTAGAAACCTATCCGGACTTTCAACTTGTTGTACTGGTCAATAACGGCAGTGCCAGCGCGGCTGAAATTGTGGCCGGGGCCATAAGGGACAACAAACGCGGGTTGCTCGTAGGCACAAAGACGTTTGGAAAGGGCTCGGTACAGAGCCTGGTGCCGGTTGAGGACGGGTACAGTGCCATAAAACTCACTACGGCCAAATACTATACACCCTCTGGAAAGTTGATCCACGATATCGGCATAGAGCCGGATGTCGTCGTTGAACTCAACGATGAAGAGACAAAAGACCTGTATGAATATCTCTCCCTGTTAAATAACTCGAACACTTTCGAGACAGACAATGGTAAAGAGGGTTTATTTGTTGAAGAAGAAGGCTTTGCAGACATTCAACTCCAGCGAGCCCTGGACATCCTCAGGGGAGACCAACGGCTTTTCTCTAAGCTGCTTAACAATCCAACCCTATGAGTAATGTTGATACTCGGCATAGAAACCTCTTGCGACGAGACCTCTGCGGCAGTAGTAGAAGACGGATGCAATATCCTGTCAAACGTAGTAAGCACCCAGGAGCAACTGCACCTACGATTCGGTGGCGTAGT